>JAUNVB010000032.1 GCA_030537835.1 Andreesenia angusta
ACAAAACCGACGCAAATTTTTACATCGATTTTGCGTCGATTTCATCTGTATTTATTATTAAAATAAATTTTAAATTCTAATTCTTATAATCTACTCAAACTCGATAGTAGCCGGTGGCTTTGCTGTTACATCATAAAGCACTCTATTAACTTCCTTTATCTCAGAACATATTCTTTCAGATACCTTTTGTAAGAACTCAGGCTTAAATGGATATGCATCTGCAGTGACTGCATTCTCACTATTAACTGCTCTTAAGAATATAGTATGAGAATAAGTTCTAACTCCATCAGTAACACCAGTTACACTGAAATCTGGTATAGCTGCAAAATACTGCCAAATTTCAGTATCAAGACCAGCTTTTTTAACTTCATCTCTATAAATATAATCAGCTTCTCTCAATATATCTAATTTCTCTTTAGTAACCTCACCTAGACAACGCACTCCAAGTCCAGGTCCTGGGAATGGCTGACGATTAACAACATTCGATGGTAAACCTAAAAGCTCTCCAACCTTTCTAACCTCTGGTTTATAAAGTGTACGTAAAGGTTCAACCAATTCAAAATCTATATCTTCAGGAAGTCCTCCAACATTGTGATGAGATTTTATAAGACCTTTTCCTTCCTCACCACTCTCAGTTATATCTGGATATATAGTTCCCTGTACTAAGAATTTATAACCTTCTAATTTCTGAGCTTCTTCTTCAAAAACTCTTATAAACTCTTCACCTATTATCTTTCTCTTATCCTCAGGATCAGAAACACCTTTTAATTTACCTAAGAATCTGTCCTCAGCATCCACAACTATTAAATCTATCTTAAACTGATTTTTAAAAGTTTCGATAACTTCCTCTTTTTCTCCTTTTCTCAAAAGACCATGATCAACAAAAATACAAGTCAATCTATCTCCTATAGCCTTATTAACTAAAACAGCACAAACTGATGAATCCACTCCTCCAGAAAGTGCACATATAGCCTTACCATCACCAATCTGTGATTTAATCTCTTCAATGCTTTTATCAACGAATTCTTGCATTATAATTCCTCCTCAAGTTTTAAGTACAAAATACTAAAACTAATATACAAACATTATATCAAAATTCTAATAAATATTTCGTATTTTGTCAACTAGATATAATTATTTTTCATTAGTATTTCACTTCTTTTGCAACGAAAGAGTTTGCATTACATTTTACTTTACAGATTATTTGGTTTTCAATATATTCTTTGCCCATTCTTTTGCATTCATAAGATCATCTTCATTCGGATGACTCAATGCCTCATTATAATTATCTATTCTAGCCTGAGCTCCTTGATCACCTTCCGCTAATTTCTTTTCATATTTTTCTAATACTCTCTCCTGCATCTTTCCCTGACAGATGAAAATATCATCAAAAATATCTCTTTTACCTTCAAAATTCTTCTTAATATTATTTCTTACTATCTCTAAATACTTAGGATTTACTGAACCACCAGTTAAGAATAGTGCTGTAGGACAGTCTGGAATAGATTTAGAAAATTCTATTGCCTTCTCAGACATATTCCCCATTAAATCTAGAGAACCTAAGAATATCAAATCCGCAGATTCTATATCATAATCATCCTTTCCAATCTGATATAATTTTCCATCAACAACTTCAGCTATGGCCTCTGCAACCATTTTAGTATTGCCTGTCAAGCTATGATAACAAATATATATCATATTAACCCTTCTTTCCATAAATTTCTATCTTATAATATTATACCCAATGAAAAAAGGATTGAATCCTTTAGATTCAATCCTTTTAAATAATCACTACATCATCGGTGGCATGCCGCCCATACCTGCAGCTCCCATTCCAGCCATCGGATCTTCATCCGATTCGATATCAGTAACAGCAGATTCAGTAGTCAGAACCATAGCCGCTACAGATGCTGCATTTTGAAGTGCAGATCTAGTAACCTTAGTTGGGTCAACTATACCTTTATCTATCATATTAACGTATTCTTCACTAAGAGCGTCGAATCCAATTCCTTTTTCACTAGCTTTTATCTTCTCAACTATTATAGAACCTTCTAATCCAGCATTAGCTGCAATCTGTCTAACAGGTTCTTCAAGAGCTTTAATTATTATAGATACTCCTGTCTTTTCATCACCTTCAGACTCTTCTAAAAGCTTCTCTATAGCAGGAATAGTATTTATTAGGGCTGTTCCACCACCGGATACTATACCTTCTTCTACAGCCGCTCTAGTAGCTGAAAGAGCATCTTCTATTCTTAGCTTACTCTCTTTTAGTTCAGTTTCAGTAGCCGCTCCAACTTGTATAACAGCAACTCCTCCAGAAAGCTTTGCTAATCTCTCTTGAAGCTTCTCACTATCAAATTCAGAAGTAGTAATATCTAATTGTGTCTTTATCTGATTTATTCTATCTTTAATCTCTTCTTTTGAACCTGCTCCATTAACTATTACAGTATTCTCTTTATCAACTTTTACAGTCTGAGCAGTACCAAGCATAGATAGATCAGTCTCTTTTATATCGTATCCTAATTCCTCTGAAACTAATTCTGCTCCAGTTAATATAGAGATATCTCTTAACATCTCTTTTCTTCTATCACCAAATCCTGGTGCCTTTACTGCAACACAGTTAAATGTTCCTCTCAGTTTATTAACAACTAATGTAGCTAATGCTTCTCCTTCTACATCATCTGCGATTATTAATAAAGCTTTTCCTTGTTGTACTATTTCTTCTAATATAGGAAGTATTTCCTGTATATTGTTTATCTTCTTATCAGTAACTAATATATAAGGATTTTCTAATTCTGCTACCATTTTCTCTGTATCACTAACCATATAAGGTGATAGATATCCTCTATCGAATTGCATACCTTCAACAACATCTAGAGTAGTTCCCATAGATTTAGATTCCTCTACAGTTATAACTCCATCTTTTCCAACTTTTTCCATAGCCTCAGCTATTAAATTCCCTATATTCTCATCAGCTGCTGATATTGATGCAACTTGAGCTATAGCCGATTTTCCATCTACTTGCTTAGATAGAGATTTTATCTCTTCAACAACTTTATCTACAGCTTTAGAAATCCCTTTTCTAATTATCATAGGATTAGCTCCAGCTGCTACGTTTTTTAACCCTTCTCTAACTATAGCTTGTGCTAATAATGTAGCTGTAGTAGTTCCATCACCAGCAACATCGTTAGTCTTAGTAGATACTTCTTTAACTAATTGAGCTCCCATATTTTCAAACGGATCTTCTAATTCTATTTCTCTTGCTATTGTAACTCCATCATTAGTTATAAGTGGAGCTCCGAATTTCTTATCTAAAGCAACATTTCTCCCCTTAGGTCCTAATGTAACTTTAACTGTATCTGCTAATTTATTTATTCCTTTTTCCATTGAACGACGTGCGTCTTCACTAAATTTTATATCTTTTGCCATTAAATTCACCTTCCTGATCTCTAGTCTTCATTTATATTAAATACTTCTTAGCCAATTACTGCTAATACTTCAGTTATCTTCAATACTATATATTCTTCTCCATCTAATTTTACTTCTGAACCTGCATATTCAGAAAATACTACTTTATCTCCAATTTTTATATCATCTTTAAAATCTTCATCAGTCTCTACTCCCTTACCAATAGCTACTACTTCAGCTATCTGTGGCTTTTCCTTAGCCGTCCCAGGAAGTACTATTCCACTCTTAGTTTTTTCTTCTATCTCTGCTCTTTTTATAACGATTCTATCGCCTAAAGGTCTTATACTCATCTAACAAATCCTCCTTAATTTCATTTAGCACTCTATGCTGGTGAGTGCTAAAACCTATATTTATAATATAATTAATCTAATGCAGAATATCAAATTCATATTTTCTATTTTAATCTTATTTAAACCTTATCCATACTAATTATAACCTATTTTATTGATTAAATCTCATTTTTTCTAATTAATTCGCCATATTTCTTAATATTTTATTTTACTATTAAAAAATATATAATTGGTCCTAAAATTGCCGGTAACATATTTCCTATTTTTATCTTTTTAAGTTCTAATATATTAAGTCCTATAGCTATAATTATAATTCCTCCTACTGCACTCAACTCTGTCACTAAAGTATCGGTAAAAAAAGGTGATAATTCTTTTGCTAATAGTACTATAAATCCTTGATAAAGAAATACTGGTATAGAAGAAAATACCACTCCTATCCCTAATGTAGAAGCAAAAAATATTGCAGTAATACCATCTAAAATAGATTTTGCATATAGTGTAGAGCTATCCCCAACTAAGCCTAATTGAATCGCTCCTAATATACTCATAGCCCCTATACAGTAGATTAAACTCGTAGTTACAAATCCTTCAGAAAAATTATCTCCTTTAGATATTTTTCTCATCTTATTTCCTATATATTGTCCAAAATCATTAAATTTTTCTTCAAGTCCTATTATCTCTCCTAATAGAGTGCCTATAACTATACTTATTATAAGGACTAAAATATATTCTGTTTCTAATGCCGATTCTATTCCTAATAACACTACACAAAGACCTATTCCATTCATTATTCCCTTTGAATAAGACTCTTTTATCAATTTCTTAAATATAAGTCCTAATATTCCCCCAATTGCAATTGCCAAAAAATTGACTATATTGCCCATTTCCTGCTCCTTTCTCTCTTTTAATTTATAATTTAATAAAAATAAAAGCGCCCTTCTGGACGCTTTTGTTAATTAGAAAGCAATGTTCTATCAGACAACATGACATTCGCATTGTCAAAATGTCCTAATAATTTCTCTATTGTAAGTTCTCTTTTTTCTTCATCTTTTATATCTAATATGACATTACCTGCATGCATCATAATTACTCTATTTCCTAAGTCTATAACATGTTTTAGATCATGAGTAACCATAAGAGTCGTTATATTATCATGCTCTATTATCTCTTTAGTAAGTTCTATTATTCTTGCTGAAGTCTTTGGATCTAATGCGGCAGTATGCTCATCTAAAAGCAATAATCTTGGCTTTATCATAGTCGCCATTATAAGTGATATAGACTGCCTCTGACCTCCTGATAACAATCCTGCTTTATCGTGCATTTTATCCTCAAGTCCTAGCTCTAATGTCGATACCATCTCTTTAAAAATATCTTCATTCTTCCTAGATACAGCCCTTCCAAGTCCATAGCTCTTTCCTTTATTATAAGCTAGTGACATATTTTCTAATATTGTCATAGATGGTGCTACACCTAAAAACGGATTCTGATAAACTCTCGATATAAATTTCGTTCTCTTATGTTCTGGAAGATTCGCTATATCTTTTCCATCTATCAGTATCTGTCCAGTATCTGACATTATATTTCCAGATATGATATTTAAAAGAGTCGATTTACCTGCACCGTTGCTACCAATTATAGTTATAAAGTCACCTTCTCTAATATCAAGACTTAAGTCAGTGAATATCCTATTTTCATTCACAGTCCCTTTATTAAATGTCTTGCTAATATTTTTAACGGCTAACATTAAATCGCCTCCTTCTTGGGCATAGTTCCTTTAACCTTGTCTTTTCTAAAAAAGCGTTTGAATCTAATTCCCTTATTATTTATAGCTAGGAATATAATTACTATAATTGCAGTTATAAGCTTTAGATTCTCTGAAGGCATATTTAATTTCAATGCTATACCAATTGCCACTCTATATATTACAGCACCTAATATTACTGCTGTAGTAGGTTTTACTTTTCTAATCCTTCCAAAAAGTGAAATCCCTATTATTATAGATGCAAGTCCTATTACTATAGTTCCTACTCCCATCTGTGCATCGGCAAATTTACTGTACTGAGCCATAATAGATCCCGATAAAGCAACGAGTCCATTAGATATCATAACTCCTATTATTTTAACTTTTCCCTTACTCACTCCAAGAGAAGTAACTAATTGATCATTATCTCCTGTTGCTTTTAACATATATCCCGATTTAGTAGAAAGATACCAGTCAAGTATTAATTTAACTATTATCGTCAATATAATTATTGTTATAAGCACTGTATAAGGTGAGCCCGTTCCAGATTGAGGAAAAATCGTTTTATCATTTAATAAAGGAGTATTCGGCTTTCCCATGACTATTAGATTGACTGAATAAAGACCAGTCATTACTAATATACCTGATAAAAGATTCGTAATTCCAAGCTTCACATGCAAAAGACCCGTTACTAAACCTGCAGCTAATCCAGCTAAAATAGATATAATCATAGCCAGATATGGATTCATTCCGCTAACTATGCATACAGCAGTAACGGCTGCTCCTAGTGGAAAAGTTCCATCTACAGAAAGGTCTGGAAAATCGAGTATAGAGTAAGTAATATATACTCCCATGACTAAAATTCCATAGATAAGCCCTTGTTCAAGGGCTTTAATCCAAAAATCTAACACTATTTTTCACTTCCTATCATCTCAGCTCTTTCTTTTAATGAATCAGGAAGTTCTAATCCAAGCTTCTCTAAAGTCTCTTTATTTACTGTAAGTGTAAATTCTTCTGTCTTTTCAACTGGCATGCTCTCAGGTTTTTCTCCTTTAAGTATCTTAATAGCCATTTCACCTGTCTTATATCCTAATTCCTTATAATTTATTCCTTCTGTTGCTAATGCTCCATTTTCAACTTGTCCTCTTTCAGAACCAATTATAGGTATTTTCTTCTCTATAGTTCTATCAAATACTATTGGTAATGAAGAAACAACAACATTATCTGTTGGAACGTATATTGCATCTACATCATCTATAATTGAATCTGTAACTTGTGCAACATCATTAGTTCCTGTTACTCCACCTTCTACAATTTCAAAATCATATTCTGATGCTTTTTCTTTCGCTTCTTTTACTTGAACTTCTGAATTCTGCTCAGCAGAATTAAAAAGCATACCTATTTTCTTAGCCTCTGGTAATAATTCTTTTATAAGCTTAAACTGTACTTCTATATCTATATTATCCGTAGTTCCTGTAACATTAGTCTCTGGTTTTTCTAAGCTCTTAACTAATTCTGCTCCTACTGGATCTGTAACTGCAGTTATTAAAATTGGAGTCTCTTTATCAGCATTATAAAGTGCTTGTGCTGATTGTGTAGATATTCCAAATAATAAGTCCTTCTTCGCTGATGCAAATTTCTGAGCTATATTTTCATTTATTGAAGAATCAGTCTGTGCATTTTGATATTCTATATCTACTTTATCTTCTCCATATCCACCATCTTTTAACGCTTCTTCAAATCCTTCTCTAGCAGCATCTAATGCTCCATGTTCAACGAATTGTGAAATTCCTATCTTTACTTTTTCATCCTTATTATCAGTACTTCCTCCATCAGTATTTCCTCCATCATCTGATGAACATCCTACTCCTACTAAACCTAAAGTCAAGGCTAATCCTAAAGTTAACATTCTTCTTGTAAATTTTTTACCCATATTCCTGTCCTCCTATTGTAAGATTTAATTATTAAGCTTCTCTTATGCTACTATGCTTCAAATACTACTGTATTAGATTTATATTTTCATATCGAATACTATCGACTACAAATGAAATTATATACAAAATATTTAGGCTAGTCAATCCGAATTATATACCTAAATTGATCTATGACCTAAACCAATTACTATCTCATTGAGATGAAGAATTCCTATATTTATAAATATAGCTACTGTCAAATGTGCTCTACAACTAGTTATAGATATCTTCCCACCTATATTTAATCCTGCTGCCTTTGAATAGACTTGAGATATAGCCTCTCTAGTTGCACCTGCAACAGAACCATCGTGTGAAAAGCAGTCTTTCGTGACACCCGATCTTTTAGATGCTACTACAGCTCTTTCTATTATAGTCGGTATAGTCTCTACCATACTTCCTCCGATATCGACCGCTACCGATTTTATTCCTGTATCTATTAGCTCTTCTTTCAATTTCTCTTCCTCTTCTCTATCAGATGTCATAGCCATTCTAATACCTACTTTAGCAACATCTACAGCGATATCTTTTACATCTTTCTTAGGTTCATTATATGGTGAGTTGTTTTTCAATATATTTTTCTTCCTTTCTATCCTTTATATATTGGAATTATATCATAATATTTTAATACAGTTTCTTTATTTTATTTTATTACTTAGTTTATATTTTAAAAATTCTGGGTAATAGTATAATGGGGAATTAAATATTAATTGGGAAAGGAGTTTTTATAATGAAAAGAAATAATGCAGTAATAATAGCATCATTATTAGTATTTTCTTTAACCTTCGGTATAGGTTGTTCTTCTAATGATAATGGAGATGAAGAAAAACCTAAAACTGAAACTTCTGAAGAGGTAGATTCTGATGAAAATAAGGGCCCTAAAGAATTAAAACTTGGTGAGACTTGGGAGGTTCCCGGTAAATGGAAGCTCACTATAAATAGTGTAACGACTACAGATATGAGAAATGAAAACCTCAACTTAGATGTTGAAGAAGTTGTAGTAGTTGATTATTCTTACGAGAATCTTGGGTTTAAAGCAGATTCTAGTGGGCTATATTTTGCTCCATACAATATAGTGGATGAAACTGGTCAGGTAGGAGAAGCTTATTATTCTTTAAATATCCCACCATTTCCTAAAGAAATCCCTGTAGGTACAAGATTAGATAGTGCAAAATCAGCCTTAGGAATCTACAATCCATCAAATGAAGTTAAGATAGGTTTTGAAATTTATGATGATGATTTTAATGCATATAGAGTGTTTTTTAATTGTCCAGTAGAAAAATAGTTTGATAAAGTCCGTCTTTGGCGGACTTTTATATATTTAAATTTTGGAGTGATTGAATTGAATTTATACGAAATCGAAATAGAGGATATAGATGGAAATATAATATCTATGAAGAATTTCAAAAATAAAATACTTTTAATTGTGAATACAGCTAGAAATTGAGGTCTTGCTAATCAGATGAAAGACCTGGAAGGTCTTTATGAAAAATATAATGAAAACGGATTAGTAGTCTTAGGCTTTCCTTCTAATCAATTCAATAATCAAGAGCCTGGCACTAATGAAGAAATAAAAAAATATTATAGAGAAAATATGAATATTCAATTTCCTCTATTTGCAAAATCTGAAGTAAATGGTGAAAATACGAATAAAGTATATAATTTCTTAAAGTCAGAACAAAAAGGATTTTTAAGTGAAAAAATTAAGTGGAATTTCACTAAATTTTTAATCGATAAAAATGGAAAGGTGATAAAGAGATATGCGCCGACAACAAAAATCCATACTATAGAAAAAGATATCTTAAAGCTAATATAAAAAGCTGTAGGGGAATACCTACAGCTTTTTATTTTTTCTTGCCTATACCATTTTCTCTTGCATAATAAAAAAGATATTGTTGCCCTATTCCAGAGAGTTCACCAAATAAATTGAGTCCATATTCTCTTATCTTCTCTAGGTTTTTATACTTACCTTCAGTATAGAATTCATCCATAACTCTTTGAACCCAAATATCTACAGGAAATACATCAATTTTTTCTAAACCGAATAATAGTATACAGTCAGATACTTTAGGCCCTACCCCAGAAAATTCTATCAACTTTGCTCTTGCTTCATCCGTGTCTACAGACTTCAATATATCTATACTGCCTTCTTCAACTATTTTTTTAGCAGAAGAAATTATATATTTAGTTCTAAATGAAGTTCCACATTCTCTTAACTCTTCCTCTTCTAGACCCGCAATTATCTCAGGCTTCGGAAATGCATATCTCTTTTTTCCTCTATATTCTTCTATCTCCTCACCATATTTTGCAGATATTTTTTCTATAGTCCTCTTTATATTAGGTATAGAGTTTCTAGCCGATATTATAAAAGAAATGAGCATTTCCCAAGGCTCTTGTTTTAATATCCTTATTCCATATCCAAAATCTACTGACTTCTTTATTATTTCATCTATAGTAGATAGTTCTTCCTTTATCTTTCCATAATCTCTGTTTAAATCGAAATAGTTCTTCCAAATACTATTAAAATCTTCTAAATTTGTATTATCTATTATCAAATCATTATTTTCTAATCTTATATTAATTACTTTACCATAAGCGATGCCGGTATAGCTTTTATCTTCTTCTTCATTCCATCTAAAACATTGTCCGCATTCAAATATATGTTTTGGAATGAAATCTTCTATATTCTCAATTATTACAGAATTCCCCTTTTCTATAATTCTACTCTTCAATAAAATCACCTCTATTTTAGTTTTATATCTATTTATATATTATACCATTTATATTTATATTGCATTTCTTACATATTTTGCATGAAGAGACAAAATAATTATGATAGAATAATATCGAGGTTTGAAAATATATAAATCATATTTATAAAAAATTGGGTAAGGAGGAGGATAATTGAATAATACTATTATTTCTTTCAATAATATAAGTAAAGTCTACGGAGATAATTATGTTTTAAAAGATGTTTCTTTCGAACTTGAAAAGGGTAAATTCTATACTCTATTAGGAGCTTCGGGTTGCGGAAAAACGACTATACTTAGGTTAATAGCTGGTTTTGCTGAACCTACTAGTGGAGACATCTATATGGATGGTAAAAATATAAAAAATACTCCACCTAATAAGAGAAAGGTCAATACAGTCTTTCAAGACTATGCACTCTTTCCTCATATGAATGTCTTTGATAATGTGGCATTTGGTCTCTCTGTAAAAAAAGTTGATAAAGATATTATTAGAAAAAAAGTAATTCAGACATTAAAACTAGTTCAACTATCTGGATTTGAAGATAGGTCTTTGTCTGAAATGAGCGGAGGACAGAGACAGAGAGTTGCTATAGCTAGAGCCCTTGTTAATGAGCCGGATATATTATTATTAGATGAGCCTCTCTCAGCTTTAGATTTAAAATTAAGAACTGATATGCAATATGAATTAAGAGAGCTTCAACAGAGGTTAGGCATTACATTTATATTCGTAACTCATGATCAAGAGGAAGCTCTTGCTATGAGCGATATAATCTTTGTATTGAATAATGGAAAGATTGAACAGTCGGGTTCTCCTGTTGATATCTATGATGAGCCTATAAATAGATATGTAGCTGATTTCATAGGTGAGAGTAATATAATATCAGGAAAAATGATTGAAGATAATTTAGTCGAGTTTGTAGGTCAAAGATTTGAATGTGTTGATGCTGGAATGCGTGAAAATGAACCGGTAGAAATAGTTATAAGGCCAGAGGATGTAGAGATAAGGCCTGTTGGTTCTGGAAAGTTAAAAGCTAAAGTTGATACTCAGCTATTCAGAGGTGTTCACTACGAGATAATATGTTACGATAATCAGGGCAATGAATGGATGATCCATTCAACTAAAAAAGCAATTATTGATTCAGATGTAGATTTATATTTTGATGCAGATGCTATTCACGTAATGCGATTTAATGAATCCGAAGAAGAATTCGATGCTAGATTAGAATCGTATGAAGAATAAAATTATTATAGAAAGTGGGTGGCAAAATGCAAAGTAAATTGAAAAATAGATATATGATTCCTTATATTCTATGGATAGTGCTATTCGTTATAGTTCCTATCCTTCTAATAGGATATAAATCATTATTTGATATAAATGGTAACTTTACTTTTAATAATTATATAGAGTATTTTACTTCTTTAAATTATTTAAAGATGAGTTTTAATTCGATATTATACGCGTTTATAATAACTCTTGTAACTTTCTTAATAAGTTATCCTACTGCGTATTTTTTAAGTAGAACTAAGTATAAAAATTTATGGCTATTATTGATAATTCTTCCGACATGGATAAATCTATTATTAAAAGCCTATGCATTCATAGGAATATTTAGTAAGAGTGGAGAATTTAACCAGTTTTTAGCTCTCTTAGGAATAGCTCCTAAACAGATATTATTTACGGATTTTTCATTTATATTTGTTGCGGCATATATTGAAATTCCTTTTATGATATTGCCTATATTTAACTCTATTGAGGATATAAATCCCTCTTATATTGAAGCAAGCAGAGATTTAGGCGCTTCTCAATTCACAACCTTTAGAAGAATAATCTTTCCTCTTACATTAAATGGTGTAAAATCTGGAGTTCAGGCTGTGTTCATACCATCGCTATCATTATTCATGTTAACTAGATTAATAGGTGGTAATAGAGTTATAACATTAGGTACAGCAATAGAAGAGCATTTCTTAGTTACTCAAAATTGGGGAATGGGTTCTACAATTGGTGTTATTTTAATCTTTGCTATGATAATTTTCATGGTCTTCACCGGTAGTAAAGGCAAGAAAGGAAGGGATATTCTATGATAAAATCTTCTAAAAAATTAGAAAGAATCTATCTATTCATAGTATTCGTAATCCTATATCTTCCTATTTTCTATCTTATCTTTTATTCATTTAATGAAGGTGGAAATATGAATACTTTTACCGGATTCACTCTTGATTACTATAGAGAGCTTATAGAAGATAAAAGACTAATAATGATAGTAATACAGACTTTTTTATTGGCATTATTATCATCTCTTGTAGCGACAGCTATCGGTACTTTAGGTGCTATGGGGATATATTTTACAAAAAATAAGAAGAGCAAAAACACATTATTAAGTCTTAATAATGTGTTAATGGTATCTCCTGATGTAATAATAGGATCAAGTTTTCTGATTTTCTTTACAGTCTTAGGTATTGGACTTGGTTTTAAATCAGTTCTTATATCGCATATTGCCTTTAGTATCCCAATAGTAGTATTAATGGTATTGCCTAGGTTGAATGAGATAAGTGAGTCTATACTCTTTGCTGCAAGAGATCTTGGTGCATCTTCATTACAGATAATTACTAAAATTATAATTCCTATGATAACTCCGGGAATTCTTGCTGGATTTTTCATGGCATTTACTTATTCACTCGATGATTTTGCGGTGACTTTCTTCGTAACTGGTAATGGCTTTAGTACTTTGTCTGTTGAAATATATTCAAGAGCAAGACAAGGTGTTTCACTGTCGATAAATGCTCTTAGTACTCTAATGTTTTTCTTTTCGCTATTTTTGGTGTCAGGTTATTATATATTGACTACAAAAAATCAAAAGAAAAAGTCTAAGGCGGTGAATAAATAATGAAGAAGATAACTAGACTTACTTTTTTAATCTTAGGAGCCTGTCTTATTCTTTATGGACTCTTATTATATTCTGAAAAATCAGAAGGATATAAATCTGGAAATATAGTTCAACTCTATAATTGGGGAGATTATATAGATCCTGATCTGATTGAAAAATTTGAAGAAGAATCTGGATATAAAGTGGTTTATGAAACTTACGATTCTAATGAGGCAATGTATACAAAAATCGAACAAGGTGGGAATTCATATGATTTAGCGGTTCCATCAGACTATATGATTTCAAAGATGATTAAAAACGATATGTTAATACCTTTAGACTATAAAAAAATTAATGGATTGGATAATATAGATCAGAGATTTCTAGATCATAGCTTTGATAAGAAGAATAAATATTCCATCCCCTATTTCTGGGGGACATTGGGTATAATATATAACGATAAATTTATTGAAGAAGGAGAAATTGAACACTGGGATGACCTTTGGAATCCTAAGTATAAGAATAATATAATGCTCATAGATGGAGCTAGAGAAGTTATGGGACTTTCTCTTAATAGTATGGGAAAATCAGTGAATAATACGAATATAGAAGATCTAATTAATGCTAAAGAAAAATTAGACTCTTTAGTTCCAAATATTAGGGCTATTGTAGCAGATGAAATGAAAATGTACATGGTTCAAGAGGAATCTATGCTTGCTGTTACCTTCTCTGGAGAAGCTAGTGAAATGGTTGCAAATAATGAAAATTTACACTATATAATACCTCCAGAAGGAAGTAACCTTTGGTTTGATAATATAGTCATTCCTAAAACTGCTAAAAATCTAGATGGAGCTTATGCTCTTATAAACTTTCTATTAGAACCAGAAAATGCGGCTCAGAACGCCGAATACATTGGCTATGCTACTCCTAATACAAAAGCTATGGAATTAATGCCTGAAGAAGTTGTGACTGATAAGCAATTCTACCCTTCAAAAGAAACGGTAGAACATCTTGAGGTCTATGAAGATCTAGGTATTGAAATGCTAGGAATCTATAACGATTATTTCTTAAGTTTTAAAATGCATAGAAAATAAATAATATTGATGCTGAAAAAAATATATTTTCTTCAGCATCTTTTTTATATTTAAAAGTCTATTCTTCGTTGTTTATTTTAAAATCATACAAATACTATAACAACTACATTAATTTAAAAAAGGATTTAAAATTAATGCAAATTTATTCTCATTAAACTCTAATCTAGTTCTATTAAAAGGGCAATACAGAGTTTGCAAAATATGCATTAGATAACTTTACATTCTACTTTAGTTCTATTAAAAG
>JAUNVB010000033.1 GCA_030537835.1 Andreesenia angusta
TAATCTTAAGAGTATAATCAAAAATAATAGAAAAACAGGAGGAATTCTCAAATTAAATAAGAATAGGACTATTGCATTCTATAAAATCAAGGACTAAAATATATTATATAATATTAAATATAGGAGGAGCTTATGTTAAAGGAGATAGTTCATATAGGTTTGACTATTAGTGATATTGAAGAATCTATAAAGTTTTATAGAGACATTTTAGGGCTTAAATTAACAGGTAGAATTACTATGACAGGAGAGGAGACGGATAAATTATTTAATTGCAAAAACACTAAGGTAAATATTGCCTATCTAATAGGTACAGATGAGATAATATCACCACCTATTGAACTCATAGAGTTTGAATCTAAAGAAATAGAGAGAGTAGAATCTTCTCTTATGAGAACTTCTATTTCAGAACTATGTTTTTCAGTAGATGATATTAATAAATTTTATAAGCATTTGAAGGAAAATAATATAGAGTGTATTTCTGAACCACAGAAATTTGATTTTTCTGAATTCGGCTTTGGAAAAAGTAAAGCTCTATACTTTAAAGATCCAGATGGAATTATATTAGAAGAATTAGAAGCATTAGAATAGGGTGGATATATGTTTGATGATAAGATTAAATTGATTTTAGCACTTCTGATCTTTGGAAGCATAGGAATATTTGTCAGACATATTTCTATGGATAGTTTAGATATTGTCTCCTGGAGAATAATAATTGGAACTATTTTTTTAATATCAATATATTTAATAAGCAATAGAAAGATAGATAAAAGAGCAGTTATTATGAATTGGAAAGCATTGCTAATTGGGGGAATTACATTAGCAAGTTCTTGGGCATTTCTATTTGCAGCTTATAAGAATACGACAATAGGTATGGCTACGCTATTATATTATTGTGCACCTATTTTTCTATTTTTGATATCGCCATTCGTATTTAAAGAAAAAATACGAAAAAAAGCTGTTATAGGTATTTTACTTGCAATATTTGGTATGCTCATAATCAATTGGACGAATACAGAAGGTGGAGAATTATCTATAGGTCTTGTATTCGGATTAATTTCAGCAGTTCTTTATTCTATAATGATATTATCTAATAAATTCATAAAGGATATGTCAGGATTAGACAGTACTCTCATTCAGTTTATAGTGGCTGAAATAGTAATATTAATTTATAAGGCAATAGATGGAGAAAATATAATAGTAATGCCAGAAAGTGGAGATATGATTTTCATCTTAATATTAGGACTTTTTCACACAGGATTAGGATGTTATCTCTATTTCACATCGATTGCTAGATTAGAAGGACCTACAATATCAGTTATAAGTTATATAGATCCTCTATCAGCATTAGTATTTTCAGCTATATTCTTAGGAGAAAAAATGACTTATATTCAGATGGTAGGAGCTCTTCTCATATTTGGAGGTACGGCTCTTAGTCAGATAAAGATAAGAAAACGATATAGAAAGAGATTATAAATAAATTGGAGGGGAATTGGTGTGAAGTTTAAATCGGGTCTATATGAATTAAATAGTGATAATAACTATAATTTTCAACTCAACAGATTGATTAATTGGGATGGTGGCGATTTAGAAGAAGTTAGAAATATATCGCAGAAGATAGGATAGATAATGCAATAGGCTATTATAGAATGAGTGAGTTTTTCATGGCAGATGATGATCTAGATAAGATAAAATATTATAGATTGGCGATTATACAAACAGGAGATAGAGGCATTTAAGAATGCTAAATCGATTACATTTAGGTTATTTACTAAAGCAGAAAATGCATCCGATCATTGTCAATGTGGTAATAGCTTGCATTAGATACTATAATAAAATGGCTTGATACGGTTATTAGCTAAATATGACCGTATCTTTTATATTGTAATTATTTTGTTATATAACTGTATGGTGTATTATGGTACAATATACATGAGGAGGGGAATTATGTATGATTTAAAATCAAAAGATAAACCCGTTTATATACAGATAGTTGAACAAACTATAGAGATGATAGTTAAAGGCGAATTAGATGATAATGATAAACTCCCTTCTGTCAGAGAATTAGCAATTCAGCTTGGTATAAATCCATCTACAGTTTCTAAAGCTTATAAAGAATTAGATGAAATGGGATTTATAAAGACAGAAAAAGGTAAGGGAACATTTATTTTGTTTTCAGAAAAAGGTTTAGATATTCAAAAAAATAAATTATTATCTGAGATAGAAGAAAAAATAGAAAGAGCTAAATCGATTGGTATTGAAAGTCAAGAGATAAGAAAAATAATAGATAGACTATATGAGGAGGGCTAGTTTTGGAATTGGAAATTAAAGATTTGAAGAAATCTTTTGATAAGAAATTGATTTTTGAAAATATATCTATGGAATTGAAATCAGGGGAGATAGTTGGCCTTGTGGGTAGAAATGGAAGTGGAAAGACGACTTTAATGCAGATTATAGTTACTGTATTAAAACAAGATTCTGGAGATATATATTTAAATGGAGTAAAATTGAGAGATAATTTTTTAGAATTAAAAAATATAATTTATATACCAGATAAATTTGACTATTTTAAAAACTATAATATATTAAAAATAATTGATTTCTATAAATATTTTTATAAGGATTTAGATGAAGAATTTTGTTTAAAGAATATAGAGGATTTGGGTCTAGATTCTAAGACTAATTTAGGCTCATTATCTAAAGGACAACTCACTATAGTAGGTACAATTTTGGGAATATCTACTAGAGCTAAATTTATTTTAATAGATGAGCCGTATGATGGCGTGGATGTAATCAATGCAAAGAAAATGGATGAGTTAATAGTTGATGCTATAAGTGAGGGAAGAACTGTTATGATTTCATCTCATGAACTGAGTAAATTAGAAAGATTCTGCGACAAAATATATCTATTAAAAAAGAATAATGCAGATTTGTTTGTAACTGATGATAGAAAGGAAATTAAAAAGTATCAATTAGTTGTAAATGACAAATTGAATGAAATTATGGCAAGTGATGAGAATATATTAATACAGAATGTATTAGGGAGGGTTTATACGATTCTATATAAAGGAAATGAAGAAGATTTTTTAAAATTAGCTTCTAAGAATAATATTGTTCAATTTGATAAATTAAAGACTACAATAGAAGATATTATGATTTGGAATAATGAAAAGGAGAATAGAGATGAAAGATTATCTTAAGTATTTATTTAAACGATATAGAGCAAGATTTTTGGCTGTTGGTTTTATCTTATTATTGATAAGCTCTATTTTTTCTGCTTTTGATTTTAAAATGAAAGTTGTAAATATATATGAACTATTTTCTAATCGTGAAGTACAAGAAGAAAATCCTGAGCTTATAGAAAAGCATTTAGAGCAGGTAAGATTATTAGATGAAGCGAATAAAAATAATCAAATATATAGTATGGACTTTCAATATGAAAAGACGATAAAAGAAATGGTAGATAAAAGAACAGAGCAAAAGATCAAGGCAAATAAGAAAATTACTGAGAAGGATTTAAAAGAAATAAAAGAATATTATATAAATACTAGCGATTTAATTAGTATTAATAATGGGGATATGAATTTCCTTACAACTAAGCTTGTACCTAAAAAAGATAAAGTTTTTAATAGTCAAATGGAACGTGATAGTATAGACTATAGAAAATTGCTAATGGATAGTGAAAATAGACTTAGAACATTTTCTTATCACTCAGCAATAGATATAAGTTTTATAATTATGATTTTTAGCTTATTTATCTTTATCATATCTGGGCTCTTTACTTCTGTTGAAACGATGACAAGAGCTAAGATATTTGATGAATCATTGCCTATATCTAAGGGAAAGAAATTTTTAGCTAAGAATATTATTATGACGATATCTACAGTAATTTATTCTATTTTGCTATTCACTATATTAATTATTCTATATAGATTTTCTCCTATCTGGGATGCTATAGATAAATCAGAATTATTAATTGGATTTTTCAAAACTACTGTTGTTACAACTGGCTTTGGTTTTATTATGATTTTTGTTGGCAGTATATGCGGAAATATAATCAGCTATATAGGCACAGGTATTTTATTTTCGCTGGGATACTCAGGTTTTTATGTGATTGTCTCTATGATGATTGAAAGCTTAACTTATATATGCATAAAAGAGAGTATATTATATAAGTTCTTTGATTTAGAACATAATTATCTAAGTCCAGCAATTGCACTGTCTGAAATTACTTCTAATAGTGTTGAGAGCATTATCAAATTTATGCTTATGAGTATAATATTTATAGTTATAGGATATTTCATACAAGATTATAATAGAACAGAATATAGGGGTAAATTCTATACTATTAGAGCAGCTGAGAAATTCTTCTATGTTTTAGCGGTATTATATTCTGCTTTTATAATTATAGTTTTTTCGACTGATTATCCTGGAAGCAATATAGTTTTAAATTGGGTACTCTTTATTATATTCATTGCTATATTCTCACAGATTTACAAACGTCTATTTAAGATTAAGGTTGAATTCTAAGCTCTTTATACTTGACTAAATTTCTTTCTCAGATAGAATAGTATCTAAAAGGGTGTGAAGATTTGAGGATTACAAGAGATAATTTAGTTTTTAGAATGGATAAGGAAAACGATTATGTTTTAAAAGCTAATAGTGGTGATGAGATTGTATTTGAAACTTGTGATTGCTTTTCTGATTCTATAAAATCTGAGAAGGATTTAGTAAGCGGTATAGATTTTGATAAGGTAAATCCTGCTACAGGACCTCTTTATATTGAAGAGGCTGAAATTGGAGATTGTCTTAAGGTTGAAATTATAGATATAAAGTTAAATAATAGTGGAGCTATAGTAACAGCACCTGGTCTTGGGAGATTAGCTGATAGGATAGATAGTGAGGAGACTGTAATCTGTGAGATAAAAAATAATGAAGTTGATTATTTAGGAAGAAATCTTCCTCTAAATCCAATGATTGGTGTTATAGGAACGGCTCCAAGTGGAGAAGGTATATCTACTGGAACACCTTATCATCATGGTGGTAATATGGATTGCACTATGGTTAAGAAAGGAAGTACTGTCTATTTTCCTGTGAATACTAAGGGAGCTCTTTTAGCTATGGGTGATTTGCATGCATCTATGGGAGATGGAGAGATAATGGGTTCTGGTATAGAAATATCGGGTGAAGTTAGAGTAAGAGTCGAGGTATTAAAAGAATACGATATTTTACCTATTATGATTGAGACGGAAGATAAATGGATTACTATAGGTTCGGAAAAAACCATGGAAGAAGCAAGTAAGATAGCGATAGATAATATGGTGAATTTCATTGTGAAAAAAACAAAGCTCTCTATCAATCAAGCAGGTATGTTATTATCGGCAGTAGGTAATTTAAGAGTATGCCAGATAGTAGATCCTAATATGACTATGAGAATGGAGATAGAGAAGAAATATTTATAAAAATATCCTGCCCAAAGGGGTGGGATATTTTATTGTAAAAGTTAGAGATATTTAGTATTATTATAGATATAAAATAATTTGAGAGGTTATAAATGAGTATAAAAAGTGATTGGGAAGATATAATATATAGAGGCAGAATTACTGCAAGTTATAAATTTGCATTAGCTGAAACATTATTAGAAGTAGCTAATGATAATAAAAAATCCATATCCCTTAAAGATATGGGAAAGATTTATACAAATAAATTGATAAGACATTTGAGAGTATATCCTAAACAGATTACGGCTAAGAGCAGTAAGTTTTTAGAGGCTTGTATGGATTATGATAATGGAAAGATTTCAGAAGATGAATTATCTGAGATAACTTTAAATATGGGATTTAAAAATGTATTATCACGTTTTCATAATTTAGGAGAATTTAAAGTAAAAACTAGATATTATAAAGTATTTAAGGGAAGTTTATATTTAACAGAAGAGATGATAGAATTAGTTCAAAATGAAGGTTATAATAATCTTATGACTATGGTAGAAAGTAGATGGAACGAGGTAGAAGAAAGTTGGAATGGTTAGAATTCAATTATAAGAAAGGAGTAGTATATGAAGATTAAAAAGATATTTAGATATATATATTTCCTCATACTCTCTCTTATGATTACAGCTGGTGTAATTGGTTGTAGTGCAGAAGATATTAGTTCAGAATTAAATGGTATGAACAATACTGATATAAGGGAAGAACAGGATAATATAGATTCTGAAGATAGTTCGATTCGGGAAGATGGGGTCTATACCTCTAAAGATGATTTGCATGAGTATATAAAAAGATATAAAAGATTACCTAAGAACTTCATAACTAAATCAGAAGCTAAGGAATTAGGATGGGATGCTCAAGATGGAAATTTAGATGAGATAGCAAGGGGCAAATGTATTGGTGGAGATCATTTTGGAAATTTTGAAAAGAAATTGCCTGATAAAAAGGGTAGAAAGTATAGAGAAGCTGATGTAGATTATAAGGGTGGCCATAGAAATTCTAAGAGAATAGTTTACTCTAATGATGGCTATATATATTATACTGAAGACCATTATAATACTTTTGAAGAATTAGAAAGAGGTAAAAATTAATTATGAAGACCATTGTACTGAATATAAATAGATTTGATAATATGATAGAAGTTCATGAATATTTAAAAAAGAAATTTAATTTTCCAGAATACTATGGAAAGAACTTAGATGCACTATATGATTGTCTAACAAGTTTAAAAGGAGAATACAATATAGTTATAAAGAATAGAGATGACAGAAATATAATATCTGAGTCTGATATTGATTCTTTGATTTCTGTTTTTAACTCTGTAAAAAGAAAAAATAATGAATTCTATATAAGCATAGTATGATAAGAGGGTAGGTCCCTCTTATTTTTTTATTATACCTTATATGACTACTTGGTCTATACCAATATCTATTTGGTATTGAATATTACTGTCTGTTGTAAAAAAACTATAATTATTATATAATATATATAGTTATAAGTTTTAAATTATAGATATTTCAAATATTAGAAGAAAAGAAGGTATATAATATGGAAGATAGAATTGAGAAGCTTAATATACCTGATATCAGATTTAGAAGAGCAATAGTAGATATTCTATTCCCTGATAGAAAAGGTCAGGATTCCTATAATCTGACGACTAATGATTTAAAAAAGATTGAGAAAGTCAAGAAATTGAATATAAGTAATAGAGAAATTACTAGTTTAGAAGGAATTCATTATTTCAAATCGCTAATAATATTAGAATGTTATTCTAATAATATAAAAGAAATCGATATTCAAAGCAATAAAAACTTATTAAAACTATATTGTGGAAATAATAAAATAGAGGAGTTGAAACTGAATAATCGATTAAAATCCTTAAGTTGTCCAGATAATAGACTTAAATATCTAAACTTATTATCTGAAAAGTATTTACAATATATATATTGTGATAATAATGAATTAGAGAGATTAGATTTATATAAAATGGTAGAACTTAATAAATTAAAATGTGCTCATAATAAATTAAGACGACTCAATTTATCGTATCTACCGACATTAACGCATCTTGAATGTAATGATAACGAATTAGAAAGTTTAAATGTAAATAATAATGTTTTTTTAGTAGTATTATACGCTTATAATAATAGATTAAAGAATATGGATATTTCAAGCAATCCATTTATGGATAGATTCGATATAAGAGGAAATGAGATATCTAATTTGAATTTATCAGAAAATCTTGACTTGACTAGATTATACTGTTCTGAAAATCGAATAGCTAGTCTCTATATAAGAGATAATAAATCTTTAGTCACAGGTTATGTAAGCCTTGATGATCAAGAAAGAGATGCAAGATTAGAAATAGGTAAAGATTTTTACTATTTAGATATGAAAAAACTTGTAGGGGACGAAAATATAAGATATCTAAAAGAGTTTTCTGAAGGAGAATATGATAAGAGAACAGGAATAGTTAAGTTCTTAAGAAGACCTAAGGAAGTAGATTATATTTTTTACACATGGAATATAGCAAGAACTAGAATGAATGTTAAGCTTAAAATTAATTAAGGGTGCAGTAACTGCACCCTTTTTATTATACTCTTTTTTATTATATTCTCTCTGCTACTAATCTTCCCATTTCAGAACATCCTACAACTTTTGATCCTTCGCTAGCTATATCTATAGATCTATATCCTTCTTCAAGAACTTTTTCTATAGCATTTTCTATTGCTTTAGCTTCTTCCTCTAAATCAAAAGAATATCTAAGCATCATAGCAGCCGACATTATAGTAGCTAGTGGATTTGCTTTATCTTGAAAAGCTATATCCGGAGCCGAACCATGACTAGGCTCATAAAGACCTAATTTACCTTCAGCAAGTGATGCCGATGGAAGCATACCAATAGAACCTGTTAGCATTGAAGCTTCATCAGATAGAATATCTCCGAACATATTTGATGTAACTATAACATCGAATTGCTTTGGATTTATAACTAATTGCATAGCTGCATTATCTACTAAAAGATGATTTAATTCAACATCAGGATAATCCTTAGCAACTCTAGTTACAACCTCTCTCCAAAGTCTAGAAGATTCTAAAACATTCATCTTATCTATGCTTGTAACTAATTTATTTCTCTTTCTAGCTATATCAAAAGCAACTCTAGTAATTCTTTCAATCTCCGATACAGAATATTTTTCAGTATCATAAGCTACTTCTTCACCATTTTCTTCAGCTCTTCCTCTATCACCGAAGTAGATTCCTCCAGTCAACTCTCTTACAATCATAATATCTAGATTATCACCAATTACTTCTTCTTTTAAAGGAGAAGCATCTTTAAGTGGTCCATGAAGTATTGCTGGACGAAGATTTGCAAATAGTCCTAGAGCTTTTCTAATTCCTAAAAGGCCAGCTTCTGGTCTTTTATCTCCAGGAAGATCATCCCATTCGTATCCACCAACTGCTCCTAAGAGCACAGCATCAGATTTTAGACATACATCTATAGTTTCTTGTGGAAGTGGTTCACCTGTTTTATCATAAGCGATTCCACCCATTAGAACCTCTTCATAATTGAATTTATGTCCGTATTTTTCTTCAATTTTACTTAAAACAACTTTTGCTTGATCAACTATCTCCGGTCCTATTCCATCTCCGGGTATAACTGCTACATTGAATTCCATTTACTAAAAACTCCTTTTCTAATAATCTCTTTTTAAAATATATTATAAAAGATTGTATTAATCTTTTATACTTATAAGCTTATATTCTATAGAATCTTTCAATGCTATTAAGCTTGCTTCTATTATATCATATGAAATGCCTATAGTGGTCCATCTTCTTTTACCATCAGTCGATTCTATAAGAACTCTAACCATTGCAGATGTCGTATCTTCAGTATCTAATACTCTAACTTTGTAATCAGTAAGATATACATCTTTGAGTACAGGATAGAAGACTTCTAATGCTTTTCTTAAAGCTTTATCTAATGCATCTACTGGTCCCTTTCCTTGAGCTGCCGTTATTTCTTCTTTTCCTTCGACACTGACTTTTATCATACTTGAAGAAGAGAAACCATCTGTAGTTATATCATTTTCTACTATGGTCTTAAAGAAATCTATATTGAACTTTGGCTTATATCTACCTAAGACTTTCATAACGACTAATTCAAAAGAACTCTCAGCTCCTTCATAATGATAACCTTGATGTTCTAATCTCTTCAGTTCATCTATTATCTCCTGCGCCTCTGGAGAGTCTTTAGTTATACTAGGATCTATCTTTTGAACTGAGGATAGAATTGAACCTCGGCCTGAAACCTCAGACATTAGGAAACGTCTTCTATTACCGACACTTTCAGGTGGTGTATGTTCAAAAGAGTGAGATGCTTTATTGACCCCATCTATATGCATACCGCCTTTATGTGCGAATGCACTATTTCCAACGTATGGAGTATTATTAGGCATTATTACATTAGATATTTCACTTATCTTTTTTGCTATATCTGTAAGTTTTTCCATATTTTTTTCATCTATGCAATTGTATCCGAGCTTAACTTGTAAATTTGCTATTATAGTAGATAAATTCGCATTTCCACATCTCTCTCCGAATCCTAAGAAAGTTCCTTGTATATGTCTTACACCAGATTTTACTGCAAATATAGAGTTAGCAACTGCCATTCCTGTGTCATTATGACAGTGAATACCTATTATTGTATCAGGAAATCTTTCCTTTACTTTTTCACATATAGTAGATATTTCATCCGGAAAAGTTCCTCCATTCGTATCACAAAGTGATAGTACTGATGCGCCTGCTTTTACAGCAGAGTTTAAGGTCTCTAATGCATAATCAGGATTTGCTTTATACCCATCGAAGAAATGTTCAGCATCATAGATTACCTCTTTATCTTTTTTAACAAGGTATGAAACAGTATCTTCTATCATCTTAAGATTTTCTTCTAAGCTAGTTCTAATTATATCTGTAACATGGAAATCCCAAGATTTACCAAATATCGCAATTGCTGGAGTATCTGCGCTCAATAATGCTTTAATATTAGCATCGTCTTCTATTTTTATATTTTTTCTTCTAGTGCTACCAAAAGCAGTCAGTTTAGAATTTTTTAGATTCATCTTTTTGACTTCGCTGAAAAACTCTAAATCTTTAGAATTTGAGCCAGGATTACCTGCTTCTATATATTCAATGCCAATGCTATCTAATAGCTCTACAATTTTCAATTTATCTCCAACAGAAAAAGATATTCCTTCACCCTGAGCTCCATCTCTTAATGTTGAATCGAATATAAATATTTTATTCAAATTTTAGCCTCCTTTATTCTTGTTTCTATTTAACCCCTATAATAAATCTATTAAAATAAAAATAAGTTCAAATCTATTTCATTTTTGTCATTATTATATCTTATAGAATACTGATTTTCAACATGATTAATTCATTTTTTATTGATGATATCGAATATAAATACTAAATTAATACTTTTTATAAAAAACATTATCTATTTTGACTGAAAATTCATCAATTTATCACGTTAAATTAATATTGACAATATCAAGGATTATAGAGTATAATTTTTATAACAAATAAACAATATAGCTATGGAAGTTAAATGCATAAATCTTTTATTCTATTTATAATATAGAGTAAAGGATTTTTTGTATATATTTTTAATTAGTATAATGAAAATCTATTGTTTATAAAGTCCTTTAATAGCTTATATAGTTTTTAATCGGATTGAAATAATGGGGTTTTCATTGTATTATATATACAGTAGTATTAAAACCGTAAGAACTACGGGGATTGCTCGATATGAGATATGCGAGAAACTCTAAAAGAGGAAGTTCAAGATATATAAAATTAGGAGGTATTTTTTAATGGCAAAAATGTATTATGATGATGATGCAAATTTAGATTTATTACAAGGGAAGACAGTAGCGATAATAGGATATGGTTCACAAGGACATGCACATGCTCTTAATTTAAAAGAATCAGGTGTTAATGTAGTTGTAGGACTATATGAAGGAAGTAAATCTTGGAAAATAGCTGAAGAAGCTGGATTGACTGTTAAGACTTCTTCTGAAGCTACTAAAGATGCAGATGTAGTAATGATACTTCTTCCAGATGAGAGACAAAAACAAGTTTATGAGGATTGCATAAAGCCAAATCTTAAAGAAGGTGCGGCATTAGCATTTGCTCATGGTTTTAATATAAGATTTTCACAAATAGTACCACCTGCTAATTCAGATGTTTTCATGTGTGCACCTAAGGGGCCAGGACATTTAGTTAGAAGAGTATATGAAGAAGGATTTGGAGTTCCAGCACTTATAGCTGTAGAGCAAGATGCATCAGGAAAGGCAAAAGACATAGCTCTTGCATATGCAAAAGGAATAGGAGCTACTAGAGCAGGAGTGCTAGAAACTACATTTAAAGAAGAAACTGAGACTGACCTTTTTGGAGAACAAGCAGTTCTTTGTGGAGGTGCTACAGAATTAGTTAAAGCTGGATTTGATACTCTTGTAGAGGCTGGATATCAACCAGAAATAGCTTATTTTGAATGTTTACATGAGTTAAAATTAATAGTTGACCTACTTTATGAAGGTGGATTTGAGAATATGAGATATTCAGTTTCAGATACTGCTGAATATGGAGATTATATGGTAGGTAGAAGAATAATAAATGAAGATACAAGAAAAGAAATGAAAAAAGTTCTAAAAGAAATACAAAATGGAGAGTTCGCAGCAGATTGGCTACAGGAGAATCAATTAAATAGACCAGTATTCAATTCAATAAAGCAGTCTGAATTAGAACATCCGATAGTAGAGGTTGGTAAAGAGTTAAGAAGTATGATGTCTTGGATTAAAAAATAGGGGATGAGTTTAATGAGAAGTGATACAGTCAAGCAAGGTGTTAGAAAAGCACCTCATAGATCTCTTTTTAAAGCATTAGGATATAGTGAACGCGATTTAAATAAACCATTAATAGGTGTTGTAAATGGCTTTAATGAAGTTGTTCCTGGACATATTCATTTGAGAGATATAGCCGACGCAGCTAAAAGAGGAGTACTTATGGCTGGAGGAACACCTTTAGAATTTCCTGCGATAGCAGTTTGTGACGGTATCGCTATGAATCATGAGGGCATGAGATATTCTCTTGCTAGTAGGGAACTTATAGCAGACTCTGTTGAGACTATGGTAAGAGCACATTCTTTAGACGGAATAGTACTTATACCAAATTGTGATAAATCAGTTCCAGGAATGATGATGGCAGCTGCAAGATTAAATGTGCCAGCTATAGTAGTAAGTGGTGGACCAATGCTTGCAGGTCTTACTAATGGTAGAGCGACAGATTTAACTGATATGTTTGAGGCTGTTGGTTCTGTTGAGAATGATAAGATGTCCGAAGATGAATTAAAGGAATTAGAAGATACTGCATGTCCAACTTGTGGATCGTGTTCTGGTATGTTCACTGCCAATTCTATGAATTGTATGGCAGAAGTTTTAGGACTTGCATTACCATATAATGGTACTATACCTGCTGTTTATTCTGATAGAAAGAGATTAGCAGTAGATGCGGGTGTGAAAATACTTGAATTGGTTGAAAAGAGAATATTACCTAGAGATATAATAAATGAGAAATCTTTAGAGAATGCTCTTATTGCTGATATGGCTTTAGGTTGTTCTTCTAATACAGTACTTCATTTAACGGCTATAGCTAATGAAGCTAAAGCACCGATTAATCTTGATTTAATAAATGAGATAAGCAATAGAACTCCTAATCTATGTAGATTACGTCCAGCAGGACCTTTTCATATAGAGGAGCTTCATGCAGTAGGAGGAATACCTGCTGTGCTAAATGAATTAAATAAAAAAGGTATATTGAATACGGATTGTATAACTGCAACAGGTAAGACTGTAGGAGAGAATATAAAAGGAAAAGAGAAGAAAGGCAATAAGATAATTGCCGATATAGATAATCCTTATAGTGAAACTGGTGGAATAGCTATATTAAGAGGGACATTAGCACCAGATGGAGCTGTTGTTAAAAGAGCTGCGGTTGCGGATAATATGCTTAAGAATACAGGTACAGCTAAGGTATATGAATCTGAAGAAGAGGCTATAGATGCAATTTTAGCTGCTAAGGTAGAAGCAGGAGATGTTGTAGTAATAAGAAATGAGGGTCCTAAAGGTGGACCTGGAATGAGAGAGATGCTTTCGCCTACATCGGCAATAGCTGGTATGGGACTTGATACTTCAGTTTCATTAGTTACTGATGGAAGATTTTCAGGTGCTACTAGAGGAGCGGCTATAGGACATATATGTCCGGAGGCTGCTGATGGTGGACCTATAGCATTAGTAAAAGATGGAGATAAAATAGAGATAGATATATTAAAAGGTAAATTAAATCTGCTAGTTGATGAAGATGAACTGGAAAAGAGAAGAAAAGATCTGGTTATAAAGACGAAGGAGATCGAAGGATATCTTGGAAGGTATGCAAAACTTGTTGCATCAGCTTCTGAAGGAGCAGTTTTAAAATAGA
>JAUNVB010000053.1 GCA_030537835.1 Andreesenia angusta
TTATATAATTACTGAATTTTAATCTGTAGACTGAATCTCTTGACCAGGATGCAATTTCTTCATCATCTTTAAATAGATTTTTATCTTTTTTTATACAAAGGCCTTTCTTTTTAAGTATTCTATCAAATATTACGGCAGTCTCTTCTCTTGAAATATTTTTACCAGGGAAAAATAGATTTTCTCCATATCCGCTTAATATTCCATTTTGTGTGAGATATTCTATATACTCTATAGCCCAAGAGTTCTCATCTACATCTTCATAGCTAGTAAAGGGTTTTTCTATCGATATATTGTCTAAATCACTTGTGTAGAGTCTATATGCCATAGCTGCTACTTCTTCTCTGCTTATATTTTCATCTGGTTTAAATTCACCACTATCAAATCCATTTATAATTCCCTTTTCTTTGAGTAATTTTATGGGATTATAATACCAACTTCCTTCTTCTATATCAGTAAATACATCTGATGCTTCTGATATAATTGGTGAAGATAAGAGGCCTATTCCTAATAATAATCCTATTAATTTGTATTTCAATTATATCCCTCCTTTTCTATATTATAATATATATTTACTCTATTTTAAATAAATGATAATTAAATCTATATTTTATAATAATAAAAGACATATTGAGTTTTTATCAATATGTCTTTATTAAAGCTTTATTTTTTCTCTTTTATTTTTACAATTCCAGAGATTATTAAAAATATTAATATACCATATATATATTCTTTGTATTTAGCAAAGAATAGTTGCCAGAAATTATCGTCTTTTTGTTTCTTTGCCTCTTTTTCTATCTCTTCATTATATTCTACACGATGACCTTTTACTATAAGTCTATGCGAGTTTATAGTATATGGATGACATGTTAATAATGTCACTTCATCTTCTCCATCTTCTATGGATAGTTTTGAAAAATCTGTAGGCTTTATTATTTCTTTTTTATTCACCTTATAGGCTAGGGTTTTTCCTAATATCTTTATAAAGAATATATCTTCATTTTTTAATTGATCTAAATCTCTAAAAAGTCTGTTCTCAGGTAGTCCTCTATGGGCTGTAATTACGCTATTAGTATCGTATCCTCCTACGGGTAATGTACTAGGTAACATGAATCCACAGCCTCTTTTTAATATATCTTCTTCTACTCCTACATAGATTGGGATTTTTGTCTTTATCTTTGGTATTTCTACTCTAGCTATTAATTTATCATTATCGAAATATTCTGGATAAGTATTATCTCGTTTAGATTCTTCTATATAGCTGAATTTGGGCTCAGAGAGTATATCTTTTCCACCTCTATAATATAATTCACTATTGAATTCATATGCAGATTCAAATATCTTTTTAATTTCTGCTTCATTCATGCCTTCTATCAATTTATCATATTCATTTATATGATTTTCTTGTTTTATATTATAGTATAAATTCGATATTAATGGATATATTAATATCAAAAGACCTAGTATTAGCATAGCTATTAAAAACTTTCTCGATCTTAAAATATTATCTAATCTATTTTTAAAAGAATTTTTTGCTTTCATTACTTTCCCCTTTTAAAAAAGCTATGGATATATCCATAGCTATATATATTAATTTATTATAATCTTCAACAGAGAACATAATCTCTTATGCTCTCTGTTGAAGAGGCAAGTTGCCTTGCCACTTCATTTAATTAACGATTATTGCTCACTATTTTTTTTTCTTAATGCAATAAATGCTACAGTCATTAGCGCTAAACCAACTACTGTGAATAATATAGTACCCATTCCACCTGTTTGTGGGATGTCTACTTTTGTATTTTTTACTTGTTGTGCATCTTTATTATTCTCACCCTCTACAGGTGTGTAAGGTATTTGTCCTTCTGCATCCCCTTCATAACTTCCATTGCCTACACTGAACGGTATTTCGCTCTTATTTAGTGCAAATCCTTCTG
>JAUNVB010000034.1 GCA_030537835.1 Andreesenia angusta
TCCCAAGTATCTCCTATCCCTCTAGGAGATAATGATCTCATCATTATCATAGGAGATAGTCCATCTAATTTAAATACTTCTTCATCATTAATAACTAAACTATTATTTTCATTACTAACTTTTTCTTTTTCATTCTTTTCAATACTATTCTTATAATTTTCATATCCAAAATTATTTAAATGAATCTTATGAATATATGATTGATTTTTTCCTCTTATAAAATCAATTTCTAATTCATTATTCTTTAAATCTCTAAGGTCTATTCTGTAATCGCTTTCATAGATCCTCTTATTAAATTTCTTTTTCTCTTCCTTAGTTAGCTTTAATTCTTCACTTACTATATCAGAAGCTTTATCTTTATTTGCATCATAAACATGCATTATAAAATTCTCTTCTTTATTCTTCTTCGAATCCTTTTCATCAATAGCTTCCTCTTTAACACCACGAAGAACTAATTCATCACCTTGGATCTCTGTTTCAAAAAACAACTTTTCTACCACATCATTATTTGGAGAGAGTAGTTCTATTACTTCATAATTAGGAGTGATTTCAACTTCGCCATAAGTCCATTGCAGTAAATCAGTCGGAAAATCAAATTCATAAACATCTTTTGACTTATCAGATAAATCAAAAGTCTTCTTTTTTAACACTTCATTTCCATTCACATCTAGATAATAGAGTTCAGCATCATAAATATCATGACTCAGCCCTTCAAATTTAACAGGCTTATTGTCCTTAATAACTTTTGAAAACTCTTCCCCAGATCTAGATATTAAGACAATCTCCGAATCTGCATCCTTAGGTAAATCACCAATAAAATAAACCGTTAGATTAGCATAATCAAATTCAGGTTTATTGCTCTCCTCAAATGATAAACTATCTTTATCAATATCCTCTTCGATATTTAGCTTTTCACTCAGCAACTTACTACTAGCACTAAATTTATTATTATTCCCCTTAGCAAAAACTAAAACAGTAGAAAGTGGCTGAATTAATAAGACAAAAGCTAAAAATATCATAATAAATTTTTTTAATCTCTCTCGTCTCATATTTATATCATCTCCATAATTTCATTAATCTACCTCTCTATATTATTGAAAACTTATTAATCATTTGTCATAAATGTATTAAAGATATGTTGCATAATCTTATCTAATATTCAAAATATATTTGAATTCTTTTGTTCACTTATTATATACCCATATATTCTTAAATTATACCAATTATGCAATTTTTTATTATAATAATGTTATTTAAAACTAGTATTGATATGTATACTATATAATTATTTAGTATATATAAGTATTTACTAAAATAAAAATATAATCGATATACGTTTGGGCATATGTTTTATTTCTAAATATATAATAGTATTTTTTTCATATTTTGTCAATAAATATATTATTATTTTTATGGAAAATTTCAAGATTTTTTTAAATATATATTTATTGCTTTTTTTAAATACCCCTTTAAATATTCATTTTAAGCCATTTATCTATTTAAAACAATACCCTTATAATTAAAAAAACATAATGAAATAATTTTCTATATTTGTCTTTTTTTATAACTGTAGAAGTTGATAATATGACTATTGATTTAAATATATCATCTCAAATTAATGCCATTTATTTTAATTAATATATAATATTTTCAAAAAAAAGACTGATTTTAAAATACAATTATTTTAAAATCAGTATAATCTAATTAAACCTATATATATTTATAATTAATCTAAATTACTATTTTTTCTCCTTAATTCTCATAATACCAAAAACAATAAAAAATATTAAAAGACCATATATATACTCCTTATATCTTTCAAAAAATAACTTCCATATATTATCCCTCTGCTGTTTCTTAGCTATATCTTTAATCGTATCATTGTACTCTACTCTATGCCCCTTAACTAATAATCTATGAGAATTAATAGTATAAGGATGACAAGTCAATAGAGTTATTTCATCTTTATCTTCATTTATATTCAATCTAGAAAAATCCGAAGGCAATACAATAGCCTTATCGTCCGTCTTATAAGCTAGAGTCTGTCCTAAAATCTTTATAAAAAATATATCACCATCTTTTAATTGATCTAAATCTCTAAACAATCTACTCTCTGGTAATCCTCTATGAGCAGTTAGAATAGAATGGGTGCTCTTTCCTCCAACTGGTAATGAACTTGGTAACTTAAAGCCAGAACCTTTTTTTAATATTTCGTCCTCTACTCCTACAAAAATTGGGAGAGATGTTTTGATTTTTGGTATTTCAACTGTAGCTATTAGCTCATTATCATCAAAAAATGATGGATATGTCTTATCTTTTTTAGAATCAATTATATATTTATACTTAGATTCTGAAAGTATATCTAATCCTCCATTTATAAAAAGATTAGTATTAAAATTATGAGCTTGATTCAATATTTTTTCTATTTCCTCATTACTCATACCTTTTATATTTTTCTCATATTCATTAGCATAGTTCTTTTGCTTAAGATTGTAATAGTAATTCGATATAAGTGGATATATGAATATAATCAAACCAATAATCAACATGCCTATTAAGAATTTCTTTGAACGCAATAGTCTATCTAATTTTTCTTTTAACTCACTAATTCTATTATCCATATTTCTCCCTCTAAAAAAGCTATGGATTAATCCATAGCTTTAAAATTTATAGTCTTCAACAGAGAACATAATCTCTTATATTCTCTGTTGAAGAGGCAAGATGACTTGCCACTTCATTTTATTTTAATTACTGCTCATTATTTCTCTTTCTCAAAGCTAAAAATGCTACTGTCATTATAGCTAAACCTGCTATTGTAAATATAATAGTACCCATTCCACCAGTTTGTGGGATATTTACTTTTATATTGTTTATAATCTGTGCTTCTGCAGGTTCCCCTTCTATAATAGCTCCTGAATCATCTTCCTCTCCAATTTGATCTGGATTAGTATAGTATGAAGTTTTATTTACAGTAAACTCTATAGCTCCATCTAATAATGCATATCCATCTGGAGCTTTAATCTCTTCTAAATAATATTTTGTCCCTGTTATATCATCGGCATATTTTAATCCTTTAATTTCAAAAGTTCCATCTGCTCCAGATATAAGTTTAAAAATATTAGGATCAGCTTTCGCTGCGTCTTTATCAGCAAATGATTTCCAAGCTCTTACTCCATTTGTTTCTGTAAGATAATTTCCATTTCCATCACTAACAATAAATTCTGCTCCTGATAATGTTGTTTCACTATTTTCTTCATTTTTTATAAATTTCTTACCACCAGTATGAACTTCTGGTTTTTCTCCTGGCTCTTTATGTGAAGTATTTCCAGGATCATGACCATATTCTAAATCAACATCATTCGGTATACTCTGACCCATTATTGCATTTTCATTAATAGTTGTATAGAATTCTACTCTTATATATTTTCCTTCTTTTCCTACTAAATTTGCAATTTTACTAGAAAAATCAACTGTTAAAGTTCCGCCTTCTGTATCTATCGCTGGCTCTGTCAATATATAATCAGTGTCTTTTACTAAATCTACTCCTGTAGTTGCATCTTTAGTATCAACAACACTTACCTTTACTTTTCCTTTATAAGTTAATGAATTTTGAAGAACATCTGTTAATTTAAAAACTTTATAATCATTTATACCCTCAGGTATCTTAGCAGAAATAATCCATTTATGTTCTTCATCAAAATCGAATGTATCATGTTTATTTCCAACTGTTGTTACATCCTTATCTACTTCAGGTCCATCCTCAGTATTTTTCGGATATACGTGAACATCTTCCATTCTACCACTAGAACCTATAAGTGGTAATGTAATCTCAACAGGTACTGCCTTATTCTCTGCTAAAATTTTATCTCCATCTTTATAAGTGCTAAGTTCTTTTATCTCATATATAACCCAATCTCCATCTTCAAGATTAAGTGTCAATCCATTTGCTAATGTTTTTCCTTGCGGTGGTATATCTCCCTCACTTTTAGGTACTACTTGTCCATTTTCTATTTTATAATCATCTAAAAGAGCTCCTGCTTTTAATGCAACAAAATATACATCTGGTATTTGTTTTGCATTATTATCTCCAAAAAATGTTTTATAATTAGCTTCATCAATCCCTACTGAAGGATCGTATTTTTTATTTACATCATGATTATTTAATGCTTCCTTAGTGAGCAACATCTTATGGATTATTACATTTGTAGTATTAGCACCTACATCTGCAAAAGCCATAACTGGTAAGATCATTGCCATAATCATTAATGCACTCGTCAATAATCCTATAATCTTCTTTTTCATTTTTTTCATCTCCTCAAATATAATTATTTTACTAGCTTATAAATATACTTACTTCTCTTGTTTACTCAGAGGCATCCACCTCCTTCATATTGACTTTATATATATATAGTGCTGCCATTAAAATCATAACTGCTAATCCAAATAATGCAGTTGGGAATACTGGCGTATATCCAGTATTTGGCAGTTCCATACTTTCGTTATCAATCTGATAAACAAAATTATCAGTATCTACAGAATCAAGGGTTATAGTAGACCCATTTTCCTCATAAGTGATTATAATATTATATTTTAAATTATTATTCGCTGTAGTTTCTGGTCCAACTTTTACAGTGTAGACCCTATTAGATAATTTATATCCAGGTGGTGCCTTAGTCTCCTTGAGAGTATAATTTCCTTGATCTAAATTACCAAAACCTACTCTACCATCTAAACCAGTTAACTTAGTAGCAATTACGAAATCATCTTTCATTAAAGTAAATTCTGCATCTTTCAATAAAACGCCATTATCATTTCCATCTACCTTTAGAATCTCAAAACTACCTAATGGATGTTCTTCCTGTACATTCCTTATCTTATAAACATTTTTACTAATACAACTCGGATCATCTGAGGAAATATATCCAGTCTCTTTAGAATAAGATATATTAGCCTGTTCAGTAGCATCGATATCTGTAATAAATCCATCTACAGCAGTTTTTTCTTCTACTTCATAGACAAAAAGTGCTCCTTCATTATTATAAGCTGCTAAATCCTCTATATTTAAATTCCAGTTATTTGCAGAATTAAGTTCTACTTCTCTAACCAATGTCTTTACAGCATTGTCCGCCTTAACCGGATGATTATCTACTATAATCGGTGTTCCATCAGGATTGGTCTTTCCTTCATAGCGATAAATTTGAGCTATTATAGGTTTAGCTCCTAATTCCGCCAATTTCTGATCGTACTTGGCTTTTAGATTAGCTTTTTCAGTATCTGATAAACCATTACCTACCGGCGCCCAGTTAATATCAATCCAATGATTCAGATCAACAGGTGTATTTGGAAACTCTTCCATATCAATAAACCAATATTTTTTCACTTCAAGTGAAATATGAGGTGCTTTAACAGATGGAATTGGAAAATGTCGATAAAAATCTCCTTTTGCTGGCTGTGGATTGAGAGTCGTAGTCTTATTAGCTTGATAATATAAATCTGGCGAGAACCAAGAACCTTCAGTTTTTAAATGAGCTCTATACTGTAAAGTAACTTCTTCTCCTTGACCTAGATTCAATCCTTTAATTTTAAAGCCATTGCCTTCTCTAACGACTTGAACTCCTTCTAAAAGATTTTTTGGATTCGGTCCCGTATAAGAACCGTCATTTTTTATCGTTCCATCGATATCCATATAGTTTCCACGATTATCTGATAGATAATATCCACCTTCAGCTAAATCCTCTAATGTCTTCGGTGTAAATCCATCAGCATTAGTCTTTAAGACAATCTGATCTCCCATAGGATCAACTACTTCTCCATTGACAATAGATCGACTCTGTATTGAATTCTTCAATAGTTCTAGCTGATTTTCTAATTCATCTGCATTCTCTGCTTCATAATAATTCTTCTGATAATTAGTCGTAATAGAACGTAAAACTCTTTCCATAATCACCGTAGCTTCTTCTTGAGGTCCATAATCATTTCGACCAACCATTTCAAACCCAGAGGCATCTTTAGCAATAGCTAAGGAATAGATATCCATATCTGGATGAATCTTTTGATAATATTCCGATATAGCTATTGCCGGCAATCCATTATCTTCAATACGTACACCATTATCTGTTACATAAGTTTGATTTTGAAGATAGTAACGATTATTAGCCATTATGAACTCTGCATATTCATTACCTGTTCCCGTCCTTGTCAAATTTTCTGACAAAGATAGATTAGTATCTAGTGGATAATTTTTAAGTTTTACAGATGCAGTTGGTGCACCATCAGATAGAACAATCATGATTTTTTTATTATTAGGATTTTGATCTCCCGAAGGATAAAGTAAATCACCTGCTTTTGCAACAGCTCCTGCAATATTCGTAAGTCCTGGATGGCTATTTCTAATATTTATATCTCCAGTATTTTGACTTGCCGGAAGAGCTCCACCAAATCGAACTGCTGTTGGTAATGCATCATCAATATCATCCTTATTTGCAGTCAGTTCCACCATATCTTCTAGATTATATGTGGCATATTCATATTCACCAGTAGTGGCTGAATAATGCCTATATCCAGGTTTATTGCCATTTCCTTTTCTATAATTATCTGTAGCAAAGTTTACAATACCCACTCGACTACCCGGCTCTTTTAAAACTTCATCTATTAAGCCATTTAATTTTTGATTCATCTGATAGAGTTTCTGATTTGCCTGGTATTTATCTAAATTTCCTGACCAGTTTTTCTTCATAGATTCCGAATTATCTAAGACGAATACAACATCTAGACCCGTACTCTGCTCTCTATTCTTACCTTCTATACTTAATTTCATATCAAACATACCCGGAACATCCGTCTGTTGCCCTGATTTACCGACTATCGAATCCTCATATTCCACTTTATAAGGTTCGTTTAAAGTATTTAATAATTTAGTATCTGCATTTCGAATATCCGGACCATCCTGTTGATTTGGCTCAGGATAAGTTCCATCTTCTCTATTCACATAATTAATAGGATCTTCAGTTTTTGGAATCTTATCATTTTTAGTATTTATAATATTCCATATCGTTCCCTGTCCATTCATACGAATAACATGACTTTCATAGTCTTCAAGAAAATCTTCTCTCACAAAGTATTGGTAGCGGTACCCGTTTTCATCAAATCTTGGTATAGGTTTTAAAATGCCATTGTCATCATAATCAACAAAGACTGTATCTATGAATTTATCGCTATTAGGAGTCGTCAATACTCTTGCAGTTAACTCTTTTTGTTCTCCTTCAATACTAAGCTGTTTTAGTCTCAAAGTTATATTCGGCTTTTCTGCATTTGGATAGACATTTTCCCATTTCTTATTCACTTTTATTTCAATATTTTTACCATCTACAATAACATAGGCTACATTTGAAGTATTACCATCTTGAAGTTTTACCCAATCCTCTATAATTGGTCTATCAGTATAAAACCCTTCTACTTTTAGACGATAATCTGGTTTATCAGATATGACCGGAGTTGTGAATTTGTAAATTAGCTTTTCATTCATATTCACATTCTTTATTATGAATTCACCACTATTTGAACTTTCTGTCGTATTAAGGGTAAATCCATTTCCTTCTATTTTCTGATAATCTCTGTTCTCTATAGCACCTAGTCCCGTATCTCCAAGAGGATTATTCGAAGAATCTACTAGAGAATATTTGACTTTGAAATGACGTAATTGGCTAATCCATCCAAGATTTTGTTCTCTTAAAGGATTGACTTCTATTTGCCACTGGATATCATTTCCATCATTAACGTATTTTCCAGACGCTATTACTTCACCTTTTTCACTCTTTATGATTATTTTTTCATCATTGCCGCCTTGATTTTTTTCTTCTCGAAGGACTAATTCTGTATTAGAAGAGCAGACCGGTGTTGCAGTATTCGTTGAATTAATAGCATCTTCATCAAAAGCATTAGACTTTACATCAATTTTATAGCCAAGGTAATTACCATCTGCATCCTTTTCTCTCATTCTAGAAAAATCTGTAATAGGAGTTTTAAAAGATACTTCAAGATAATCTCCTACCTCTAAACCTTGATCTTCTTCTTCAGATAAAGAATTATTAACCATAATGCTATTCCATCTTAAAAAGTAATCATTATTCTGTAGATCTGTTTTAAAATTAAATGGACCTACATTGACCCCTAGATAATTCACTGTTGATCTTGAAGTAAGATAATTATACGTTCCAATAAAATTAGTCGTATCATTAGGCCCAATATAGTGAGATGTCGCATCTGAATGAGCTCTAAAAGTCTTACCTGCAATATGGTCTCCTGCTTTATCATAGACATAGTCTGTTGTAGTATTTCCTTTAGTGACAAAAGGAAAAGATCTACCAACAGAGTTTATAGATAAGAGCTCTGCATCTCCAAGTCCTTCACCGATATCAAAATCCATGGTAAATGGTCTGAACTCTTCATCTTTATCTAAATTTGTAACACGAGCAGTCCAGATAATTTCCGTACCGTCATTACTCATTTCACCATAGAGATTGGTTCTGTGTTTTGCATTGGGACAAGTTGATAAATTTTCCGTCTTCTTCCCCGGAAGCGGTAATAATTTAGTAGATGTCAAAGTCAAAGGCACATAGGTCTTTGGATAGTCCATACCATATCCTTGATACTCATATTTGGTCTCTATTTTGTATTCATTTACACCTTGTTGATCATCAATATCCATCTCATAATCAATATCAAAATCAAAAGGCGAAAGTAAATTCGTATCGAATTTAATCTTATATGCATCTAAATCGGGATCAAAAATTACATCATAATTAATATCATCTCGAATATTTCCCTCTTTATCATATATCGTTACTACAGGTTTTACCGTATTATTTACTGGCATAAGTCCTGAGTCTTCAGGTCTTTTCATAATAAAATATAAATCTCCTGGTACCTTTGGATCTACTTGACCGTGATAAGACCAATTGACTTTTCTATTGATATTATCTGTAACCCCTTCACCAGTTCCATTTAAATCTATCATAGGCTCACTTTCATCTTTATTTAATGTATGAGTGGCACTTACTGGTGCAATAATTTCTGCAGGATTATTAGAAACTATATCTGCTGTAGCCGTAGTAGAATATTTATCTGCCGTATCCAATCCAATTGCTTGGAATGAATACTGATAGATTACTTCTTCAGATGTTAAATCTGTTGATTTATTATGCTTATCTATAAATTCAAAATAGTCTCCAGTACGAACCCAGTCACCTTCTACAGGAACTTCTTCAAAGGGACCATCACCGACTTTTTTCAATAAAACTGGCTTATTAGGATTGATCATTTCTTTAGCAGAGATTCTAAGAGTATTTATAGTCCCTCTCTTAGTTGGAGCAGTAGATTCAAATTTGTCTACCGTTATAATCCAAGAGGTTTTCATCGATTCTCCTTCTTCTCCAATGAGATGGCCAGCAACGGTAATCGAGCCTGCTGTTCCAGCATCATATGCCTTTTTCTCTACTAAGAATTCTACTTCAGGAGTTTTATTCATTTCCGTTATGCTTACTGTCTTAGTCGATATCTCATCATTTGCCAATTTATAAGTATTCGACTCTTCTAAAATAACTTCATAATCTCCATATTCTAAAAATTTACTTGAATTCTTACCGTTTAATAGAGTACGGAATGAATCTACTGGTACTAAATTTCCATCCTTTTTGACTTTAATTTTAAGATTAGGGGCAGGATCTCCTTCTTTAGTATGAGCATAAGCTAAAATTCGTCCAAAACCATCTTTTACACCAGCTTGGATATTTAATTGTTTACTAATACCTTTTTCAATAATTATATTATAGGTTTCACCATCTACTTCTTTTAATTGATAATTGCTATTTTTTTTCAATTTTATTTTATATTTATATCCATCTTCTACATTTAATGGAGCAATATAGGTATCTCCATTTCCATCAGTTTGAATTTCACTAGTAACTAATGTCTCAGTACCACTATTATTCACTTTGTAAAATTCTAACCATTCATTCGGAATAGGATTTCCATCTTCATCAGTTAAATTTATATATAGATTGCTCTGATTTTGAGTACCATCTTTTCCTGTCATCGCGTCAATTCGTATATTCGGCTTATCTTCAGTAATTAAGACTGGAGAAAATTCCACTTTTAAATATCCTGTTGGCACAACAGTATTTTCCACTGTATAAATTCCTGGTGGTAATTTATTGACTGAAGTTTTTCCAACTCCATCAGTTCCAGTGCTGACTGTTGCTACGACTTGATTAGAGCTGTTCTTTACTTGAAATTCAAATCCAGACATAGGATTATGATCATTATCCACTACTTTTACAGATATTAAAGATTGATCTGAAGCCGGATCATTATATCCAAATTGATCGGTAACTGTAGTTTCTATAGCATCTTTCGGTATTTTAAATGGTGTTGCAAGTGCATTTTCATGTGTCCAATTTGCTGGAACATTTTCATATATGAATTGATAATTTTCATCTTGAGGTATATCCTCAAAAATTAAAACTCCATTACCAATTGGATTTGGTCCACTCACTACTTCTTGACTAGCTGCTTTAACTAATTTGACAGTCATAGTATCTGGAAAGGCCATACCTTTTGGAGGTTTTGCATTTAATATGACTTTTGCACCATTTTTTATTAATATCCAATCTTGATAACCATTAGTATTATTTAGTGTAAATGGTGAATTAACTACTAATTTATAACCATCTACAGAAGGTGCCGGTTCTACTAAAGTATATTCTCCCTGTTCAGGATTTAAGAATGTGGCCACCCCGTTTATAATAGTAGCTTGTATTACTGTTCCATTTACTGAAAGCTTTAAAATTTGATTTTCTAATTTAGTTGTCAAAGCTCCATCTATTTTATCTTCATGAAAATTTACTACTAATTTATTTTCTGTTGTTTTTTTATTTACATTTACCACAATATGTGGTTCTTGTTCATTAAAAATTATATTCGATATTCCACCAGTTTCATAAATTTCTGGAACACTGGATTTCACTTTAAAAGTATATTCTTGTCCGTTTACTAATCCATCAACAGGAGCTCTTTGTCCTGGAGGAACTTCTACAGTTTTTATTGGAGTTCCTGTTGCCGTTGCTCCATCATATATTTCTAAATTTATAGTGGCATCCGTTACTGGTTGGGAATCTGATTTAATTTCTACCGTTGCCCCATCTACTTTTTCAACTATAACTTCCACTTCTGTGGATTGATTAGGATTTCCTGCCTTTTGATTATAAACTATGTCTACCGTATTCGGAGATGGCATCTTATAACCTGCAGGAACAGACACAATCGTTAAAGTATAATTTCCTTTATCAGTAAAAGAACCGGTTAGAGCAATTTTTCCATTGGCATTTGTCGTTCCTTCCACTACAGTATTAGTATCATCTGTCACCTGCACCTTGACTCCTGGAACTATATTAGCTGGAGATTCATTATCTTTTGTGATGATATTAAAGTTCTGTCCTCCAGGTATTGGAGTCATTTCTTTTTTCACAGTGATATCTACAGTTGATACAGTATCTTTTGTAATAGTAGCCGTTAAATTCCCTGGTGAATAGATATAATCCGTAGGCATATCTATGATTTCTACAGTATAATCTCCAACAGGAATATCAGCAAAGCTTACTATTCCATTAGCTGAAGGTAAGGATTGTGAGAATTTCTCTACTCCCCCCTGTTTTAAAACTATATTACCTGTCGAAGGTATATCACCATCATAATTTATATTTACATCTACACTTCCTATATCCGGTGCTGGTGGTGATTTTGTGGCAGTGAATTCAGTTTCTGCTATAAAAGAATTTCCTAATGTTGCGTTATTTTTTTTATTGTTTCCAAATATCTTAAATGGAAGTTTTGCTGATGAGCCGGTAGGCTTTTCTGTCGTTATTCTATAAGTATATTTCCCTTTTCCTTTTGCATCATCAGTTACTACATAATAAGATGTAGAGCCTTTATTTTGCATAATACTCGGTGTCCCATTTTCAACAGCTTCAACTTTTGTAACAGTTACGCCATCGGATGCTGCTTTTACAAGTCTAATATGATGGTGAGTTCTAAGAGACCCTAGTATTTTTTGATCCACCTTTACAGTCCAAACCAACGAATCCCCTGTCTCTTCAACAGATACAGAATCTATATTCATTTTTGTCCCTGTAAAAGTCGTCGGTGTTACTTCCCAAGTATCACCTACCCCTCTAGGAGTTAATGATCTCATTATTATCATAGGAGATAGACCATCTAATTTAAATACTTCTTCATCATTAATAATTAAACCATTATTTTCACTACTAGCTTTTTCTTTTTCATTCTTTTCAATACTATTCTTATACTTTTCATAACCTAGATTATTCAAATATATCTTTTGAATATAGGATTGATTTTCTCCCCTTATAAATTCGACTTCTATTTCATTGCTCTTTAAATCTCTAAGGTCGATCCTATAATCACTTTCGTAAATCCTCTTTCCATATTCCTTCTTTTCTTCTTTAGTAAGTTCTATTTCCTCACCAACAATATCAAAGGTTTCATCACTATTCTTATCGTAAATATGCATGATAAAATCTTCTCTATTTTTATTCTCCGCATCCATCTCATTTATATCTTCCTCTTTAACACCACGAAGAATTAACTCATCCCCGATGATTTCAGTTTCTAAAAAAAGCTTTTCAACAATTTCATCAGTATTAGGAGAGAATAGCTCTATCTCTTGATAATTTGGAGATACTTCAACTTCACCATAATTCCAATTTAAAATATGAGTAGGTAGATCATATTCAAAATCAATAATCGATTCATCTCTCAAATCAAAACTTTTACTAATTTGAATCTCTTCTCCATTTTGATTCGTATAATTTAGTTCTACATCGTATATATCGTGTAAAAGTCCTTCAAATCTAATAGGTTTATTATCTTTAATGATCTTAGAAAACCTCTCTTTATCTTTCGATAATAGAACTATTTCTGATTCAATACCTATTGGCAAATCTCCAATAGGATAAATCGTTAAACTAGCATATCTCTCAATACCATTCGATAAATCTTCTTTTTCATCTAATTTCTCACTAATTAATTTTATAGCCTTATTTTCATCCATAATACCTTTTGCATAAACCAAAACAGTAGATAGTGGTTGCATAAATAAAGCAATAGATAAAAACACCATAATAATCTTTTTCAATGAATCTTTTTTCATATTATCCTCTCCAAATTTTGATTAAAAATTTCCATAAATTATATTTATAATTGTTATATTCTTATTTTTGATATATTATCCAATACTCTTTAAACGTTTTCATATCATTGTCTTTTAAAATGCATTTATATCAATATAATATATTTAAATATGGCATATATTATTTATACGAAAATTTTATTATAGCACTTATATAACTGTCAATATAATAAATCATTCAATATTTTTAATTTTAAATTGACATAATTTTTCTATATTGTGAGTTATTTAATATTTTATTCTTTTAATCTCTATAATTTCTGTATTCTTCATCATATTCTTTTATATATTAATATTTATATTAATATATATAAATTTTATCTATATTAAAAACTAACCGATTTCATTTGACTTAATTTTTCCCTTGACAATATTTATAGCAAAAGTTCAAATAAAAAAATCGATTGACTAAATATATTAATC
>JAUNVB010000054.1 GCA_030537835.1 Andreesenia angusta
TCTTTCATGCTCTGTTTGAAGATCAGCTCCCCATTCAACTGGATAACTAAATTCTTTATCCGCTTCTTTTAATAATTCTATAGCCTTAGTATAAGTTATTCTTTCAAATTCTGAATCAACAATATTCTTCAATCTGTCCATTAAGCCTTTGTCAATGAATTTATTGAAAAACTCTAATTCCTCTGGTGCATTCTCTATTATAAAATTGATTATATACTTAAGCATATCTTCAGCTAAATCCATATCGTCTTCTAAGTCAGCAAAGGCAATTTCTGGTTCAATCATCCAGAACTCCGCTGCATGACGAGTCGTATTAGAGTTTTCTGCTCTAAATGTCGGTCCAAATGTATATATATTTCTAAAAGCAAGAGCAAAGCTCTCTCCTTCTAATTGTCCACTCACTGTAAGATGAGTTTCTTTTCCAAAAAAATCTTTAGAAAAATCTATCGATCCATCATCTGTCTTAGGTGGATTCAATAAATCTAGTGTAGAAACTCTAAACATATCTCCGGCACCTTCTGCATCACTTCCAGTTATTATAGGAGTGTGTACATATATAAAAGATCTATCTTGGAAGAACTTATGTATTGCATAAGCTGCAAGCGATCTAATTCTAAAAGCGGCCGCAAAAGTATTGCTTCTAGGACGTAGATGTGCAATAGTTCTAAGATATTCTAATGAATGTCTCTTCTTCTGTAGTGGATAATCTTTTTCTGACTCACAATCTATTTCAATCTTTTTTGCTTTTATCTCAAAGGGCTGTTTTGCATCTGGTGTCAATTCAAGCTTCCCACTAACTATTATCGATGAACTTATTGGAAGCTTTGATACCTGTTCAAAATTATCTAAATTATCTTCTATAACTACTTGAATATTCTTGAAGAAAGTTCCATCGTTTATCTCTATAAATCCGAATTTTTTTGAACTTCTTATAGTTCTTACCCAACCGGCAATCTCTATTTCTTTATCAGCATATTCTTGAGTATTTCTGTAAATATCTCTTACCAATTGATAACTCATATTTTTCCTCCTAAAAAAAATTAGCTTCCCCTTTTGGAAGCTTCATTTCCTATTACAAATCTGTTTCAATCAATTGTTTATTATATTATAAAGGCTGTTTTATGTCAATCACTATCAGTCTAAAGTAAATATTTCTTTTAACGCAAATCCAACTCCCGAATCATTATTGCTATATCTAGTGATCATCTTAGAAGATGATTTGACTCTATCTACTGCATTTTTCATCGCTATACCAAGTCCTGAATTTTCTATCATTTCTAAATCATTAGAATCATCACCAAAACTTATTATCTCTTCATTTTTTATTCCTTTTAATTTAGCATAATCTTCTATAGAATGCCATTTTGAACAATTAGATTTAATTATCTCTAATATAGGACTAACCCCTATTAATTGATCCATCAGATACATAGTATATGCCTCTCCATTGGTATCTTCTATCTTTTCTTTTAATTTTAAAAGATAGTCCTTTTCTCCAGGAAAGACTACTGAAAGAACTTTAGGCTCTGGTACATATAGGAGATTGTCTACTTTCCTATATCTCTTCTCTATTCTCTTTATATAATTCATATATCTTATATCTGTCTTATCTAATTCCCCTATCATATCGTAACCATCTATATATCTATTTACATGAGTAATTGGAGTGAGATCTAAGGGTCTTCCTGATTCTATTAGTTTGTAAAAATCATTATCGTTTATATAATTGCATACTTTTACTTCATCATCTTCTATATTTCTGACTATTGTTCCATTATTAGCTAATATAGTTATATC
>JAUNVB010000035.1 GCA_030537835.1 Andreesenia angusta
CACAGCCTATCGGTTAACAGCCGAGTGCTCCACCGTTGAGCTACCCAGGAATAAGCTTTTCTCAACTGACAAATACAATTGTACCATTTAAGTATCTAGTATGTCAATAGCTTTTTAAGATTAATTTTTAATTTTTTCTCTCTTTTTTGCTACTAATTTAATTAGATATTAAAGTTTTGGTTTCTATCTAGATAATTAATAGCTCAAGTCATTATTTTAGCACAATATATTTATTATGTCACTAGTATTTTTCTGATTTTTTGTCTTTTTTAGAGTACTTATTACAATAATATATATTTTTGCTAATGTATAAAATTTTATTATTTCCATAACTGAGTATTATAGAGTTTATTCTAGTTCATAAAGGTATAAATGAGTATTGAATGATAACTAAAGAGACTAGAAACTGAAGTATCCATCAGTCTCTAGTCCTAATTTTTTAAATTAATATATAGAAATACTAAATCAATTTTCTTTTTCTATATATAAAGGCTAATCCAATTAAGATTAAACCAAAGGTAGTAAATAGTCTAATACCTTCTCCTCCGGTACTAGGTATATTAATTTTTTCATTTACTACATATATACCTATTTTTTCGCCTTCATTAAATCCTATTACTATATCTTTATATTTTTCGTCTACAACAGTCCAATCAAGTATGCCTTGACTTTCTACTAACTTTATTAAAACCGGTTCTGTTAGCCCTACATATCCTGTAGGCTGTCTAGTTTCTTTAAGATAATACTCCTTATTTAATGCAAATAAACTTTCAGATTCAGCTTCTGTACCATTATTTGCTATTGTCAAATCTTTAGCAACTGGTATAGCTCCTTCTTTTATATCTTTAGCTATCGGATCGTAATCTTCCTTATTATAAACGCTGAATTGTGCATTAAATTCTTCAGGATTGACTGTTATATAATTACCTTCTGAATCAATCTTCCTAATGACTAAAGGATAAGCTTGTTGATCTTTTAAAGTTATATATCCTATACTATCTGCTGAACCATTCTCTCCAATCCAAAACTCATCATTTGCTGGAATTTTAAATTCAACTATATTAGGATCATCACTACTAACAACTATCTCCAGGTAAGTTTCATTTATTGTATATCCATCTGGGGCCTTTGTTTCCTTTAGATAATAAGTTCCAGAGCTCAAGCCTCTAAACTCTAATTGCCCATAGTCATCTGTAATCTGAGGGTTCTCAGACGTTATTTCAGGTGCTTGACTATTAGATCCTTGAACTTTTACATAGTTTCCTGCTCCATCTTTTTTGAATAAAGTGAATTCAGCACCTGATAAATAATTTGGTACTTGATTATCATCAGTTTTAATGACTAAGAAACTACCTTTTTTTGCAATATTTTTTACTTCAAAGCTATAATCTCCATTAGCTTCTTGATTTTCAATTATTTTTACATAATATGAATTAGATACAGTGTTTTCTATAACTTTATATTTATACTCTTTTCCTTCATTATTATATCTTATATATTTGCCATTTCCTGTCCATGTCCACTTAGGATCAGTATTAGCATTTAGAACTATATTTTCTTCTACAGTCGCCCAATCTGTATCGGGTGGATATTCTCCATTATTGTTTTTTACAGCTCTAATTATATTAAAGCTAACACTTCCTGGAATCTCATTCTGATTGAAATCTACCCATTCTTTAACTATCTTTAAATTTATAGGAGGAAGTTTTATTGCAGGTGATGGAAATTTATACTTTTCACTAGAAAGTTTTGGATTGTATTCTAAAGTAGTCTCTTTGCCATTAGTCAAATAGAATTTATCTGGATTGAATTCGGGATCTTCTGTATTTAAATTTACTCTATATCTCAATTTAACCCATTCTCTTTCACCTAATGTGAGTTTGTCAAACTTTATCTCATTTCCTTCTAATACTACCTTAGATCCATTTTTCTTAAATCTATCTTCAACTTCTTTACTTGAAAATTCTAAGTGATAATCTCCATTAACTAGATATTCATCTGTCTTTGGTGCTTGAGTGAAACTATGTTTATTAGATAAGATCACTTGACTTCCTATCGGATCAGTTATTATACCATTGACAATGGATTTATCTGATATAGGGATTATATCCCAAAGTATCTGATCAAAGAAAGTCCCATTAACAAAATGTGAATATCCGTCACCGCTTGATATATCTTTTAAATTCTTCTCCGCCTTAGCTTTTTCTAAATATACTGGTGATCCTGATGATATCAATTGAGTATCTCCACCAACATTTATTCCTATTGTATGAATCTCTATATTGTTATTTTTTATATTCTTCGCTTCAGATAATGTCGCTTTATTATGATCTTTTATTTCTTCTGTAATATTTGTTTCACCATTATTAGTTTCATAACTATGATGAACACTATCATCTGATCCTGGTATACTTGGCTTCTCAGCTAAATCATTAAATCGACCGTCTCCTTTTATATGTTCTGGTCCATCTAATAAAGATGCATTGCCAAATGTACCTCCAAATATATTAGTCATATTATTAAGTCTATAACTTTTAGTTGGTGCTCCGTCTGAAATCAAAACTATTAATCTATTATCTGCTACACTATCTTTGAGTAATTGATTAGCTTTTATAAGACCTTCCTGTGTGAAAGTTCCTCCTGAACCTTTATCTTTCAGCTTAGATTTTAATAGTAATGGATCTTTAGTCAATTCTTGTGAATCTATAAAATCATTTCCAAAATTGACTAATCCCATTCTTACATTTATATCATCTGTTGACATTCCTTCTGGAAATGTCTTATCTATTAATGTTATTACCGACTGTTTTAAAAGTTCCATTCTGGATATCTTATTATCACTAGTAACTCCAGAATCAACTTTATAAAATTCTTCATTCATACTATTAGAATTATCAAGTACGAATACAACATCAGTTGTCGGTGGAGGAATTGGTTCCTTTCCTTCTATTGCAAGATTAATGAAATATTCTCCTGGAATTATCTCATCTCCTTTTTTAGAAGGTTCTGCATACTTCCATAAGAACGCTTTTTCATTTTCAATTACGTCTTTATCTTCAGATATATTAGTCCCTTGACCTCTATATTCTGAATAAGCTGGTATACTATAATTAGGTTCTTTTCTATTATCAATTTTATTATCTCTATTTCTGTAAAAAGAATCTCCTTCAGGATAGAATGAAGAAGAATATTCCCCTTCAGTATCATCATTATACTCTGGAACTATTGTCGAAAGTTCTGAAGGTTCTGGAAGTATAATTGGTTTATTTATAACTGAAAATTCCTTATCTTCAGAGTCTATAGTAAAGTCTTGTATTACTACCTCTGATTCTTCATGCATATAAGGTACTACTATTTGTGTTAGTTTGTATTTTCCTTTAGGCAATTCATTGAAGTATAAATTTCCTTCTGCATCCGTTGTCCCTTCATATTTATACTTCATCTCAAATGCATCTCCGCTAATTGCTTCTAATCTAAATCTTCCTCCTGATAGAGCTTTAGTTCCATCTTCAGTTAATTTTATATGAACCTTATTAGTATACTTACTATTCTCCTCAGCTTTTCTCTCCATAAGCTTTACTGTCCAAATTTCATCATCAACATTATAAGTGAATTCTGTTGGAGCAAATGCATAGTATTTATCTAAATAATCACTATTATCATTTATGCCGTAATATTGAATGATATATTCATTGTTTTTCGTTAATTCTTCAATCTTTTTAAAATCTTTATTCAGTTCTTTTATCATTGGACCGGCAATCGTTATACCATCTTTATTTTTTACAAAAAAGCTTACACTTGTATTAGGTATAAGTTCCCAAGACTTGCTAATTTCATCATAATATCTAAATTCAACTTTCGGTCCTGAAGAATCTCCTTTTTCTTTCAAAACTAGATTTACTTCTTTCATTGGACTAATTGAGTCTATAACTATAGCTTTTTCTTCTGCAGGCTCATATGAAGAATTTTTAATATACATTGTCCTCACTTTATATGTCCCGAAAGGTATATCTGTAAACTCTACCATACCATTATTATCAGTAAATTTTCCTCCAAATATACTGCCATTTTCATCAAAAAGACTAACTTGCACATCGTTTAAACCAACTGTATTACTCCCATCAGGTTTATAAACTTTAACTGTAATCTTCTTTTCTATAGGATTTGTAATTAATTCGTTTATAATTTCTACATGGTGAGGATCATTTGCGTTAGTAGGCACAGTGAATATTATATCTTCAGATTTTTTATAGCCATCTTTAGATACTAATTGCACTATTTTATAGGTCTTTCCTGCTTCAACCTTAGTTATATCATTTGTCCCACCAATTTTAAATAATGCCTTACCTTGAACTATTTCTCCTTGTAGCATTCCTATTATTTCATTAGCTTCGTTATATAATAAGAATGTTCCATAATCTAATGGGTTTCCACTATCATCTTTTAAATCGATACCAATATCAATAATTTTCTTCTTAGTATTATTAAATTCTAATAATTTTGTCCCATTAGCTGGCAATTTAACATTAGTTCTTATAGGCTTAGGGTCTTCATTATAGCCTTCATGCACATCTACTTGTTCTACTGTGTATTCTAAGCTAGCATCAAGATCGGTTATTAAAATTTCACCATCACTATTCGTTCGTAGTACTCCACTATTATATATACTACCTGATTTTACAATAAATCCCTTATTCTGAATAGCATCTATCTCATCAGCCGTCAATTTGATCTTTAAATTCCCTAAAACTTTTGGCTTTTTTAAAACTATTTCTGTAGCTCCCATATCATTATTTGGATTATACCCAGTCGCTGCACTAATATTAGGATTAACGTTTATTTTATATTCACTTTTATCCACTTTAATCGGTGTAATAATTTTAAAAGTAACCTTTTTATAATTAGTCTTTGTAGATATCGGCATTGGATATGTGATTGGATTATTAGTACTTATCAAACTATCATTATAATACAAATCATAACTTGGCATATCTAGAACATCAGGTTCAGGATTATTATACCCTAATGTAAAGATTCTATTAGGAGCAATTCCACCATCAAATCCTTCTATCCTAATGACATCTATAGTCCAAATAATATTTCCTTTGCCATCAAAATTTGCATACCCTTTCCATTCATGTATTATAGTATTATTACCAGAACCCACTTCTACTGGATCGGTTTTAGGTATTATCACATTTCTAGGTATAGGCATTCCTCTTAGAATATCAGTTGAAAATAGACTCATAGGTGCTATTTCTACATTTTCATCTATATTACTCATAAGACTCTTATCTTCTGTTAATATGCTTTTCAATACTACTTCATTATCAATCTTTTTTTCATCATCATTAATTTTTTCTTCAAGTAAAATTTCATTTTGATCTTTTTCTACATCTTTTTTCTCTTTTTCTTTTTTAATCAATTCTAGATTTTCTTCTTTATTCTCTTCTTTGCTTTCTTCAATTATAATTTCTGCTTTTTTCTCTTTTACTTCTTTTACTTCTTCTGCTTTTTCTTCTTTTGTTATTTTCTCTTCAGTAATTTCTTCCTTAATTGTTTCTTCTTTTTGACCATCATCAATACTGTCTAATTTTTCTTCCTCTAAAGTATTTTCAGAAGATGATATTCTTTTTTCAACCTCCGTTGGCTTTAATAATTCCCCAACTAGATTCTTTATTTCTTCTTCAATAACTTTTATCTCTTCATCTATATATCTGTTTGTTATCTCGTAATCTAATACTGAGGTTTCAAACCCTTCTATAGGAATTTGATTGATGGAGTACTCTATTTCTCTTCCCTTCAAATCATATTTATATAGATCTTCAAATAAAGTATCTTTTAATCCCGGGTTTAGTACTCTTCTCTCTATTAATTCATCAGAGTTTTTAAGTTCAATTTCGATCTCTGGTAATTCGATACCTTCTTTTAGATCTACCCATTTTATATTAACAGGTATATCTATCTTAGTTCTAGGTCTAATATTGACTTCCGAATTAGATTGAAGTTTTTCCTTCCCATCTAAAACGATATAAGAGAAGAAAGCTTTAATATCCTCATCTACTATCTTTGTAGTAAATATTATCTCTTCTGTAGTCTCTGTTTCATCAATTTGTATATCGTATATACCTTCTGCTTTTTTAGAAAAACTTAATATCTTTTTTTCATTGTTTATATTGTTCTCGTCTATTTCATACTCTAAATTTTCATCATTTAATATTTTAGATTCAAATGTTTCAAATGAGTCATTTAAATATATAGGCTGATTAATTAAATCTAAATCTCCATTAGACTTCTGATACATAAGATCTAGTCCCTCTGATAGCACTAATTCAAATTTGTTTTTCTGTAACTTTTCTTCAGACCTATTATATACAATTTTCCAACTTATCGAATCTTCTGATATTTGTGCATTTCCTTCAGCATCTTTTAATATCTCTAGATGAAATAATTCACTATTTTGAGACATCTTTTTTATATCATCAATAGTTATCTCTTTAGAATCTATATTGGTACTATTGGCTATCCCTGGAATTAACTGTATTATAAGGGAAAGCGACAGTAATAATGATATTATTCTTTTTAAACTGTCCTTCATATCCATCTTCCACCTCCTAATTTGCAAATTTTATTCATAATTCTTAATATATTTTATATTTATTTAATATGATAATCTCATCTTGTTGACCATTTACTGTAGTCGTACCATCATTGTCTACAATGACTTCATATTCATTATCACCTACAATTTCATAATATTGTGGTGGCTTTGTCTCTTTTAATATATAATTACCTGGCTTTAAATTAGTAAATACACATTCACCATTATAATCTGTGACTTTAATATCTATGATATTTCCACTTTGATCATAAAGGGTAAATTCTGCATCTTGTAACTTTTCAAATAGATGTTCATAATCTAATTTATTTATCTTAAATTCACCGTAAACCTCTTGCTTCTGAATACATGCCATTTCTTTTGCCACTACTTTTTGTGGAACTATGACGATCTTAGCTTGTCCATTTCCTGTAACTACTGCAATATCTTTATATTCATTTCCAATTGCTTCTACAGTTACAATATCGTTCTCTTCTGCTATAAAATCTAATTCTACATATACTCTTCCATTTTCAACATATATGGATTTTTCATAATCAGTTCTACCTGATTTAAAATTAACTACTGGCTCTTCTATTCCTTCTAAATAATCGTATTTTATTGTAACTGTACCGTCCCCATTTGAAACTATGTCTATTTCCGACAATATATTTTCTTCTGGTATAGGCGATTCCATTTCTGGAAGATTAATTAGATAGTTATAATATGCCTCTTCATTCTTTGTTAGAACTGCTTGTAAATCTATGGTTTTATAAAAACTGAATTTATCTGGTTTGTGATTTTGTAAGCAATCATAATAAGCTACTGTCTTTCCCCATTTATTCTTTTTTATCTTAAGACCATCGGTATATGTCCAAATAGCATACTGTGATGCTCTTGAAGCTTCGTCTGCTTTCAAACTATATATTCCAGTTCTTTCTCTAATTTCATTAAGATCTAATACTAGTGGTGAGTTAAAAGCAATTGCTCTTAACTTATTCACATTCATCTCAGCTTCTGGAATGGATTCATGATTACAGCTTTGGTAGTATTTTTTATATTTCAATATATATTTATATATTGAAACTATGAATTGGGATTCTGCTTTTCCCCAGTTGAATGATTCTATACAAAATGCTGGTAGAACTTTATCTCCAGATTTTACCTGCTGTAATTCAGTATTATATTTCCAGGAATACTGTTCTTTACCAATCGTAAGTCCTCCACTATTTTTTCTATATAGTGCTCTTGCTTGATTATAGCCTGTATTAGAATATCCTTCTCCTAATACAATCTCGTTTTCTATATCTGTTACTTCAATGCTATTCATATCAGCATTTGCTTCTGTACCAATTGAAAGAAATGTTGAAATTAGCATTATAAACGATAAAATAAAATTCAAAATCCGATTTTTCATTTTCGCCATCTCCCCTTATCTTATTTAACCTTAATTTCTTATCTTTAATTATATTTCTCCCCTATAAAAGAGAGTAAGTATTATGAATTTGTGCAAATATGGTCTCATATATTCCTCTTCAATTTGAATATATTAGACCTATGTAATAAATAAAGCTTATCGTGAGATAAGCTTTATTTACTTTATTTTAATATAGTATTTAATTACGATACTATTAAGCTTCGTTATTTTTCTTCTTTAACATCACGAATGCTAAAGTCATTAATCCTAAACCTGCTATTGTAAATAGCACTGTACCCATTCCACCTGTTTGTGGGATGTCTACTTTTTTGTTTTTTACTTGTTGTGCGCCACTAATATGTGGATGGGTGATTCCAGCTGCAGGTCCTTCATATGAGTCTTTATCTACTTTAAAGTCTATTGGATCATTTAGCTTTGCATATCCTTCTGGTGCTTTAGTCTCTACTAATTGATAGTCTCCAGTTTCTAACCCTCTTATTTCAAATTCTCCATTAGCATTTGAGATAAGGACATAAGCTCCATTTGCAATAGCTGTATTATCATCTGCTGCTTCTATCCACTCATAACCTGTTTTCGCATTAACTACGGCTTCATCATAAGCTGTTTGAGCAGATTCTACAGCTGCTAATAATGCAGCTTCATCATCTTCAGAACTTCTTTCATTATATGCTTTTACAGCATTATCTAATGCAGCTTTTGCTTGTGCTAGTTTAGCTTCTTCTTCTGCAGTTTGAGCCGCAGACTTCATTTTTAAATATTTACCTGTACTAGGATCTTTAATGATAAACTGTGCTCCACCTAATTTGTTAGGTGTCTCTTCGCTATCAGTTTTTACAAATTTCTTGCCATAAGTTATTACTTTTGGCGCATCTGGAACTATTGGTTCTGGATTATCTGTTTTATGGTTCTTAACTGTAATTGTTCCAGGTTTAGCAGCATCGCCAACTCCGTATTCTGCCTCATAACCATTATAAGTCTCAACTACCTTATATTCGATATTGTCATCTAGACCTGTCCAAGTATGTGTAATTTGTTCTACACTAGTTGCTTTTATTTTTATTGGATTTGATTGACCACCTTCACCAAATTCAACCTTTTCTCCAGTTTTAGCATTATATAAAGTAAATGTTACCTCTATTCCCTCAGCTGGTAATTCAATACCATCAGCCCATGTTTTGTTAACAGTAATTTTACCATCTGATGGTTTAGTAGGTATTGGTGTATTACCTTTTCCAGGATTATTTCCATAGATGAAAGTTACATCGTTTGACTCAGGTATCTGTACAACTGCTGCTGAATTAAGTGTTGCCTCATATTCTAATTCAACTTCAACATTTCCTGCTTTATCGTTTATTTTGCTTAGTCCTGCTTCAGTCAATTTAACTATAAAACCATTACCATCTAATATTTTTTCATATTCAGTGCCATCTGCAACTGATCCATCTATCTTAATTACCATATTATCTAAATCACTCTGAGTGAAAGTTAAACCTTCTGTCATTTTATCATTCCAGTAAGCAGTCTTATATTTAGCTCCTGGTTTGATAGTTGTAGTAATTTTATATGGAACTTTATCACCTACTGTATAGTCAGCTGGGTTCTCAGGTGTCCCTGGTTTATTTTCATCATTTATTTTCTTATCAACATCTGGTTTGTCAGTTACTGTATTCTTAGGATAAACATGTAATTGATTTGCCCCATCAGCTATTGTTGTAAATTTCGATCCATCAGCTTTATATACTGGTAGAGTTACTTTTACAGGAACTGCCACTTGATCAGATATAGTCTTACCAGCTTCATCGCCTTCTAGCTTTGTTTTTTCTCTATTTTCTTTTATTACATAATCTCCAGCTTCAAGACCAGTAAAGTCTATAGAACCTTCTGTTCCTGTCTTACCTTCTTTTATAATAGTGTTTTCATCATTAGCTTTGTAAAGCTCAAAGTGCACACCTTTTAACTTTTTGGCAGTACTCCCAAAATATTCTGTAATATTATCAATAGCTGAACCGTCATATTTTGTAGTACCATTTCCTGTATATGTTCCATCAGGATTTTTGTCTTTTGGCCAACCCTCTAATGAGTCCATTACAATTTTGTGTAATGTGATATCATAGGTTTCACCTGTCGTAGTTGTTTCATCTTGCCCTTCTCCTTCAGCCATTATAGTACTTGGAACCATTATTGATAGTACTAGTGCTAAGGCTGTTAAGAAAGATGTTAGCCTTTTCATGAAATCTGTTTTCATTTCCCTCATCTCCTTTTATTTTTTTGTTACGTATCTATATTTTTATAAATAAGTAATTTTAGTTAATGGCTCTTGCCCTCAACTTCTTAATTTAAGCTTAGCAAAATTAAAATATTCTGTCAATGTGCAAAATTGTAAAATGTACATTTATTAATTGAATTTTTGTATATCTTTTTCCATGTATATGCTCAAGCTATTGTATTTACTAGCTTTAAATATTTTGAATTAATATGATTTATTCATATCTCATCGTAATACTTTTAAAATTATGCACTTATTATATCCTTTATACAATTACCCATCTGGGTAATTATAATATTACTATTCCTATTTGTTTACTAGTATATGACTTATGTCTTTTATCAATTGTTTTAAAATTTATTTTATAATTCTATTTTTAAGTAAATTGAGTAATTCTATACTCAGCCTTTATAATGTAAATTATTCTATAGAATAATAAGAAATAATTATGCTTATTTTTAATATATCTTATTAGTTTTTTGCACAAAAAAAGACGGGCTTAACCCGTCTAAATAATAATCTTTAATTCCTCTATAGAGTTTTTGAATTTTTCTAATTCAGTCTTATCTAATACCTCTAAGAAATTATCGTTTTGCAATCTCTCAAGTTTTTCAAATAAATATTTCGAATGATCTTCATCTAGAACCTCAAAGTATCCATTTACGTATTTGTCTACATAATTAGGATCTTTTTTTAAGAAGACATAAGATTTAGTTGCTATTATAGATAGTCCATATTCATATATCTTAATTGGAAAAGTTCTATCCTCTAATATAGATAGTTTTAATTTATTATTATATTTAATTAATACTTTTTCTACACTATCTATATACTCCTCATATTCCTGATCTGTAAGCATAAAAACTCTATCAGATAATATTAGTTTTTTCTGTCTAATCCCTCTAATTAAAGATTTTCTAGATATATTTATAATAAACTTTATATTGTCCCTATTAAAAATACTCTCATAAGAATTTCTAATAGATCTTAAAGCTTGGGCTTCTCTAGCTTCAATATTATATCTTATCAAAAGTTTTTCTAATAGTTCTTTCGATAGGAAAAACCCTTCAATATAGGACAAATAAATTATTATCTGATCAAGCTCTTTCGCTATGAAGTATTCATCGATTCTATCTTGAAATAAATATTTATCTCTTGATTTCATCATTAAGTTTTTATCCCTAAAAACTGCCTCACAGATATCGTCATATTGCTTTAAAACATTTTTATTATTAGTCGTGATACAAGTAATAGGATCTCCTTGCAGATTTAAATGATAATTAGTTACGCTATAATCTTTAATATATATGAAGCCACTAAATGGACATATAGTCTTTACATAAATCTCTAAATTAAAAAAAGCAATATTTGATAGTAAGTCATATGTACTCTCTAATTCAATGTGTTTAAAAATTTCATAGTCATTTTCATCAACTATACATTTTAATATTACTTTTATATTTTTAGTTATAAAGAATGTTCCAAATTTATTTAAAACTTCTTTTACTATTCGCAATTTTCCTAATGTACAATATATTTTTACATCTTCATTTGACAATGCAATCGCCTTTTTTATCTGTAGAGATATAATTTCTACTATATCTTCTTCCTCTTGCTCTATAGACAATATACTTTGATTAGATTCATCAGATCCACCTTTCTGATTTGTCGATAAAAAATATGAATCTTCTAATAGAGAATATATGATCTTATACATTCTATATTCACTATCAATTTTAAAAGATCTCTTTGTCATCTTTCTTATATTATCTTCTTTCTGAAGATAAATCAGTCTTCCCGCTAAATATGAAGCCATTTTATCAATAATTTCTTCTGCTATTTTTTCCGATGGAATCATCTTACCATTTACCCATTTAGATATATAAGATATATCATAGCATAGGTATTCCGCCAAATCTTTCATTTTAATATTTCCTAATTTTATTAACTCTTTTAATCTAGTAGAAAAATCCATTATCATACTCCTTTATCTTTAGTATTCTCTTTGTTTTTTTATTTACTAGATATATTAGATTATATCATTAAGTTCGTATTTTATCATATTTATTATAAATATTCAATAAATTTAATCTTAATATACGATTTTAAGCATAAAAAAAGACCCAGACTGAAAGTCTGAGTCGTTCTTAACTGGCGATGTCCT
>JAUNVB010000007.1 GCA_030537835.1 Andreesenia angusta
TGTGCCCTTAGCAACAGTATTTACACTATTAGCTACATATCCAACCGTATTAAGGGTTTTTATTTCAACTCTAATAGCTTCTTGATCGATTGAATTATTATAATCCTTAATTAGTTTGACCTCTTGTCCTATATTAAATATCTTAATACCATAATAATTTTCTGCACCAACTAAAGTAACAAAATCACTCATAATATCACCCCTTAATATTAGAAACTTCTATTATCTCTATATTTTAACATTTAAATTAGTTTTGTTCAATTTTTATTATCTTCATACTTCTTATATATGAAATTCAATGAAAATACGAGGATAATAATATAAATCATTATGATATAATATTATTAGATTTATAATATAAGATTAAGGAGTTTTTTGAATGAAATTAGAAATAGGTAAAGAGTATCATGGATTTAAATTCATAAAAGAAGAATTTATAGAAGAAGAAAATTCAAATGCTTTGATATTTGAAGATGAAAAAACTAAAGCTAGACTTTTAAAGCTTTCAAATAAAGATAATAATAAAGTCTTTGGAATAGGATTTAAAACTCCACCTGAAAATAGTACTGGTGTAGCTCATATATTAGAGCATTCAGTTTTAAATGGATCTAAAAAATATACTACAAGAGAGCCTTTTATGGATCTATTGAAGAGCTCATTGCAGACTTTTTTAAATGCAATGACTTTTTCAGATAAAACTATCTATCCTGTAGCAAGTAGAAACGAAAAGGATTTCCACAATTTAATGGATGTGTATTTAGATGCCGTATTCAATCCTAGAATATATGAAAAAAAAGAAATCTTTATGCAGGAAGGTTGGCATTATGAATTAAAAGAAGAAGATCAGGATTTAAAATATAAAGGTGTTGTCTATAATGAGATGAGAGGTGCTATGTCTGCACCAGAAGATCAAGTTATGGAAAAAATCATGAAATCACTATATCCTAATACCATATATAAGAATAATTCAGGAGGAGATCCATATGAAATACCTAAGCTCTCTTATGAAGAGTTTTTAGATTTTCATAGAAAATTCTACCATCCTTCAAATTCCTATATCTTCCTATATGGAAATGGAGATTTAGATAGAGAATTAAGTCATATTGAAGAGTATTTAAAAAATTATGAATATCTTGATGTTGATTCATATATTAAACCACAGGAAAGTTTCGATGAGCCAAAAGTGAAATTAGCTTATTATTCCCTCTCAAAAGATGAGTTCAGAGATAAAAAAGCCTATCTTGCCTATTCAGTATGCCTTGGTAAGAGCACTAGTATAGAAGATTCTATAATGAATGATTTATTAAATGAGATATTTATTGAATCTGAAGCATCTCCTATAAAGAAAAGTCTCTTAGAACAAGAGATCTGTGAAGATATTATATCTACTTATACTGATGGACTTTATCAAACATTCAGTATAATTGCTAAGAATGCTGATGCCGAAGATAAATACCATTTTGACAATATAATAAGAGAGCATCTAAGCTTTATAGTTAAAAATGGTATAGATGAGAAGCTATTAAATGCATCTTTAAATAAGATTGAATTCGCATTAAGAGAGAGACAGGATAATTCTGCAAAAGGCGTTATATCTTTCATAACTGCATTTCACACCTGGCTATATGGTGAATCTCCTTTAAAGGCTTTAAAATATGAAGAACCTCTTAAGAAATTAAAAGAAAAATTGAAAAATGGCTATTTTGAAGAATATATAGAGAAAAGAGTTTTAAATAATAATCATAAAACTCTATTAGTCGTCCATCCAGAACCTGGATTATTTGAGAGATTAGATATTGAAGCAGATAGAAAATTAAGAGAATATAAAGACAGCTTAAACGATGAAGAGATGAAAGATATAATAGAAAATAATCAAAAATTAGATGAGTTTCAAACTAGAATAGATACTGAAGAGGATAAGAAATCAATTCCTAAATTGAGTTTAAAAGATATAGATACTAAGATTGAAAGAATTAATCTCGAAGAGAAGGAAATAGATGATATTAAAATATTACATTTAAATGAATATACTAATGGAATCGACTATATTAAAATGGTTTTTAATATAGACTTTTTAGAATATGAAGATATACCTTATCTATCACTATTGTCTTCATTATTAGGTAATTTAAATACGGATAGATTCGATTATGCAACTCTATCGAATGAAATATATATTAATTCCGGGGGAATAGATTCTTATCTACAATTATATACAGATTCTAATACGGATGAGCTATATCCTAAATTTGTTTTATCTGCAAAATGTATCGACGATAAGATCGAAGAGACTTTAGATATTATGAATGAGATAGCATTTAAAACTATATTAGATGATAAGAAGAGAATTGGCGAAATCATAATGCAATTAAAATCCAAATTAGAGATGAATATATTTAATTCTGGTCATATAATCTCTATGGCAAGAGCATTGTCTAAATTAAACCCTTCTTATAAATATAATGAATTATCTAAGGGATTAGATTATTATTTCTTTTTACAGGAAATAGATCAAAATCTAGACAGTATATATGATGATTTAATCGAAAAATTAAAAGATCTCTATTCTAAAATTTTTAGAAGAAATGATCTATTGATAAATCTAACTATGAATACTGAGGACTATAATAGAGTCTATGAAATTCTACCTAGATTTTTGGATAATTTAAATAATAATGAATTTGAAAAAGCAGATTTCAGAATAGAGGATAAGATTGAAAGAGAAGGTATTACGAGTGGAGCAAGCGTTCAATATATCTCTAAGGCAGCTGACTTAAGAGATTCGGGATTTGAATACGACGGCTCTATGGAAGTATTAACTAATATTGTAAATATGGAATATCTTCATAATAATATAAGAGCTATAGGTGGTGCTTATGGTGCCGGTATGAAAATATATAGTAATGGCTGTATAGCAACTTATTCCTATAGAGATCCTAATTTAAAGAACACTATAGATGTCTATAATGGTATAGGCAAATATATTGAAAATATGGAATTGACAGAAGAAGATTTAGAAAACTCTATAATAGGATCTATGAGAGCTTTCGATCCTGTTCTTACAGTCAATATAAAATCAGAGCTCGCTCTTAATAGATATATTAAGAATACTAGATACGAAGACCTTGATAGATATTTAAAAGAAGCATTAGAGACTGATTTAGAAAAATTAAAATCGTATTCTAGTCTATTGAATAAAGCAATGGCTAAGGATTCTTATACTGTATTAGGAAATGAGACTATTATTTTAGATAATAAAGATCTTTTTGACAGTATATTGAGATTAAAAAAATAATATAGAGAAAGAAAGTGATAGATTGAATCCTTTAAAAATAATTTTTAATAGAGGTTTTATACTTGCATTATTCATGATATTACAAATTTCTTTCTTAGCTTATATAGTTTTTGCTTTTGAAGGCTATTTCGTATATTATTTTTGGATTTCACTATTGATAAGCTTCATAGTAGTAATATCTATTATGAATAATAGGAGCAATTTCGTCTATAAAATAGGTTGGATTGTTCCGGTATTCGTATTTCCATTATTTGGAAGTATACTTTATCTACTCTATGGTGGAAATAAGCATGGTAAGAAGACTAAAAATCGTATGAAAGAGCTGATGGTTCAAAAAGATTTCATATTAAAACAAAATGATTCTACAATAGAAAAATTGAAAAATGAAAACTCTATTGCAGCTAATCAAGCTTTATATATAAAGAATTATTCTAATTCTCCTATATATATAAATAGTCGTACTGAATTCTTTGAATTAGGTGAATTGGGATTTAAAAAAATGATTGAGGAAATTAAAAAAGCTGAAAAATTTATATTTTTAGAGTACTTCATTATAGATAAAGGTATAGTCTGGGATACTATATTAGATATTTTAATAGATAAAGTGAAATCTGGCGTAGAAGTGAAGATAATCTATGACGACATAGGTTGTCTCTTCACTCTTCCCCATAATTATTATAAGTATTTGGAATCTCTCGGAATAAAATGCAAAGTATTCCATCCATTAAAACCATTGTTTACGCTTAAATATAATAATAGGGATCATAGAAAAATCCTCGTAATAGATAATAAGATAGCATTTACAGGTGGTATAAATTTAGCGGATGAATATATTAATGAATTTGAAAAATATGGTCATTGGAAAGACTCTGTAATAATGACTAGCGGTAAAGCCGTTCATAGTTTTACTGCATTCTTTCTATTGATGTGGGATTATATTTCTGATGAAAATACAGATTATAAGAAATATCTAGAAGAGCCTCTATATTATGAAATCTATGATAATAAATTACAGATATATAGAGAGAATTCAGGATATATACAGCCATTTTCTGATTCTCCTCTAGACGGAGAGGCTCTTAGTGAGACCATATATTTAAATCTTCTAGGTTCTGCTAAAAAATATGCTTATATTACTACTCCTTATCTAATATTAGACGATACTATGAAATCTGCACTCTGTGCAGCAGGTAAAAGAGGTGTAGATGTCAGAATCATCGTGCCACATATCCCTGATAAATGGTATGTTCATTCAGTTTCAAAGTCAAATTATGAAGAGCTATTAGAATCTAATATAAGGATATATGAATATACACCTGGTTTTATACATTCTAAACTTTTCATATCCGATGATGAATATGCTGTAGTAGGAACTATAAATATAGATTATAGGAGTCTATATCTTCATTTCGAATGTGGTATTTGGATGTATAAAAGTCAATCACTTTATAATATAAAGAAAGATATTGAAGACACAATTAGCAAATCTAAAGAGATTAAATTTACTGATATTGAAAAGGTAAATATTTTTCAAAGAACTACAAGAACTATCTTAAAGATACTATCACCTCTTATGTAAAAAAATCGAGATATCTCTATTGATATCTCGATTTTTTATTTTATTATCTTAGAAATCTTTTTAAACTCCTCAGTTCCAGCAGTTTGAAGTATATTAAAGAGTATTGCCTCAGTATTCATAACTATTGCTCCCATATCTTTAAATAGGTCTAATGAGTTATTATAATTAACCTCTGATCTAGAGCTAATAGCATCTAAGGCTATATATACTTCATAACCATCTCTTAATAGATCTCTTGCAGTTTGAAAAACACAGATATGAGATTCTATTCCTGAGATTATTATCTTTTTCTTCTGCTTATTTATTATCGCTTCTTTTATATCATCACAATATGCCGAAAAATTCATCTTTTCAAGTACTATTGTATTATAGTTAAAATTCTCTTTTATCTCTTCAACAGTATTTCCTAGACCTTCTGGATACTGCTCTGTAACTATCATAGGTATTTCTAATATATTTGCTGAATTTATTAATATATTAGTATTTTTTACTACATCTTCCCTATGTTTCATTGCAGGTAATAATCTTCCTTGTATGTCTATTATAAGAAGTAAGACTTCCTCTCTATCTAAATAATATTTTTCTAGCAAAAAATCACCTTCTTTTACATATTTACACATGTGCCTATTTCAGATGGACATCTTCCCTCAGGAGTCAGAACCCATAGTACAGTTTGATTTATCTTTTCTTTAACTGTGCCATAACCATCTGTAAAATAGACTACAAATTTATAGCCGTTTCTATCTGCATATCGAAAAACAGGATCGAATGAAGTTCCCTCAAATCCTCTTCTTCTATTCATTCTAATATATCTCTCTAATGGAACGGATGAGTTTATCGAATCATCACATTCAACAACCCTGATATTTGCACCACTTATTCTTTGAATGCTCTTAAGCTCTGCTATGAAACGAGAAAATTCTTCATCAGTAACTGAGCCAGATGTATCTACGGCTACTAATACATTAATACCTATTTGTTTTCTTTTTCCCATTACATTTTCAAATCTTCTAGACTCTCTTAGATGGGTTCTTTTATATTTAACTCTTCCTCTACCATTTAAAAATCTTCTCATAACTATCTGCCATTTTATCTTTGGATCTGCATAGAGCTCCTCAATATCTTTAACGATATTTGATGGCATCTCACCTGCTGATTTTTTAGCATCAGATATTATTTTCTTCAATATCCCTTTAGTTATATTTTCATTTTCTATAATATTACTGCTATATTCATCTTCAAATGTTTCCATCTTATCTATTTCCATATATTTTCCATTATTCATATCTCCTTCTGGAAATATTATTATCTTGCTTCCTTGAGCCCTTGATCTCTTCTTGACTTCTTCATTATTCATCAGCGCTGAATAATATTCTTCTGCAGAAAGTCCATGTTTTAAATTCATATTGAATATGGCATTTATCTTTCCTACCGTAACCACACTGCTAGGGAGTAATGAGCCATCTAATCTGTCATTTATAACCATATCAGAGGCCATATTCCAAATTTCTATATTCTTTCCCTTTGCTCTAATCGTATGAAAGAATAATACATGTAAAATCTCATGAATCAATGCTCCTTGAGCCTCTTTCAGTCCAACTTTGTCAAGATAATCCTCATTATAATATAGTTTTGGAACGGATTGTAGATATATTCCAAACTTCGCTACTCTTTTCGACTCTATCCTAGGTATTCCTGATACAACCATTGAATAGAATGGATAGTCTATTATAGTTTTAATTATTAAATCATTAATTTTATTAGACATCTAAATCATCCTTATATTAATTCCATTAATTTTGATGATATCTCTTTTTGGAATTCCGGCATTTTATTTAAAATATTTGAAAACTCAGTCTTTCTCTCTGCTAATATCATTCTTACGAAAACTACTTTCGTCTCATTATCTAAATCTTTTACGAACATATTTATATTCTTCATATGTTTTTCATTTTCTGGATCTAATTCAAGAGCTAATCTTCTCAATGTAAGAGTCAGTACATCATATCTAAATTTAGCCATTATATCCCTTATAATGACTACTTGCTTATCTGAATAATTATTTAATATCTCTTCTGCATCAGGATAGTGTATATCTTTATCTTTTAAGAATCCAATATATGATGCAGTTGCTTCAGGTCCTACTAATCCTAAAAGCATAGTTGTAAGCTCTTCATCTGTTAAATCGCATGTATTTAAAATATTAGATGCTTTAGTCCAACCTCTTGGTGAAGGAGTCTTGCTACCGTCATCCGTTATCTTATCCATACAAAACATATCTCTATTTATATAGAGAAAATTAAGTATAGAATCGTTATTCTGCTTAGTTTTTATCATATAAGTTGCAAATTCATCTAGATCCGGTTCTACTGTTATAGGTAATATCCTATCCATACCTGCATTATCTATCGTATTAGTAGTATATTCTAATGATTCTGGATTCATACATACTACCATATGCCAGCCTTCTGCTAATTTATGATTATTTATTCTCCTCTCCTGTAGAAGCGGGAATAAAGCTGAAATAGTTTGAGTATCCGATCTATTCAATTCCTCTAAGACGAGGATTCCTCTTTCTGGAAAAAATCCTTTATCTATTGCATTCTGTGTCGGAAAAAAATCTGGTGCTAGATATTGTGTAGTTCTAGACTCTAAATCTTTTATTAATAATCCCATGAAATCTTCTCCCTGAAGAGAAGATGGATAAATAGCTTGATATCCTAAATCCAATTTATCTGCTAATTGTTTTATAGCTTCAGTCTTTCCTATGCCTTTTACTCCTATTAATGCGGGTACTACTCTAGTATTCATTATAAGTTTTTCTATAAAGTTCTTTGTTGATTCTATATTCATAAGTTTTACCACCCTCTTAATCTATTGACAACAGTTCTTAATATATATTATACATCAAATTCCGTAATTTTAATAATTTAATTATTCAGTTTCTCTTTTTTGATATTATTCTTATCGATTTTAATCGAAAAATTATTCTCAGGATACATACTATCACTGACTTCTATCTCTCCTTGTATCCAAAAAATATCTGATTCGACTAAATGCTTTAATGAATCTTCGAATTTCCATTCAAGCTTTCCTATATTTCCGCTGAAATACTGTAATGTTATTTCATTGAATTGCATTATATTATTTATGACAGATCTCCCGCTATTATAATCTGAACAACATATTATTCCGTCCATCTCTCTATGCATATCTGGATTTAATGCTAATTCTATCTTTTTTGAATCATCTTTTAATCTTAAATTTATTTTTCCTTTAACTCTATAATAGTCAACGTGCAAGAAAAATCCCCCTTTTAATCTCTTATACTCTAATTATACCCTAAAAAAGCCATTTATAATTAGATTTTAAGAATTATCTATCCATATTATGATATAATTATAATATTAATTTCAAAAAGGAAGATTCGAATGATAGTTAAATTAAATATTGTGGATATGACTGATGATGGCAGAGGTATTGGTAAGACCAGTGATGGTTTAACAGTATTTTTAGACTCTTGTCTACCAGGTGATACCGTAAAAGCCAAAATAATTAGAAGAAAAAAAAATTATGCCGAAGCAGAGCTCCTAGAAATATTATCTCATTCAAATGATAGAATAGATAATAATTGCATAACGCCTGCTGAATGCGGTGGCTGTGATTTTATGGAATATTCATATCCTGCTCAATTGAGATTGAAAGAGAAAAAAGTTAAGGATCTTTTGTCTAGAATATCTAATCTCGATATAGAGATCGATGATATAAAATATTCTAATATGAAATATAATTATAGGAATAAATCTATACTACATGTTAAGAATAAAGATATAGGATATTTTTCAAAAAATTCTCATAATCCTATAGATATGGTCAATTGCTTAATCAATAGTAGGATCTCTGTTGAAATAAAGAAAGAAATTTCTAAATTATTAAATAGATACGGTATAGATAATATTGATAATATTTTGATAAGAAATTCTAAAAACGACGAAGAAATTATGGTAGTTTTCATAACTAAAGATAAAAAACTTAAGAATATTGATAAAATTGTTGATCAATTAGTATCTAAATTCCCTAATATAAAATCTATAATTTTAAATATAAATAAAGATAGAAGACGTCTATTAGGTAAGGAAGATATTGTAATATATGGACGTAATTATATAAACGACTATATAAAAGACTTAAAATTTAAAATATCGCCAGAAACTTTTTTCCAGATAAATCCTGAAGTCACGGAAATAATGTACGATACAGTCTTGAAATATGCTGATATTAAAGATAATGATATAGTTTACGATATATATTCTGGAATAGGAACTATTTCATTGTTCTTAGCTCAAAAAGCAAAGAAGGTATATGGGATAGAGGTCGTAAAAAAATCTGTCGATAATGCAAAAGAAAATGCAAAATTAAACAATATAGAAAATGTAGAGTTTCTAATGGGAAAAGCAGAAGAAATCTTACCTAAATTTACTAATGAAAAAGCTGATATCATAGTAATTGATCCACCTAGAAAAGGGTGTGAAAGGTCAGTTTTAGATGCTATAGTAAAAATGGCACCTAGAACTGTTGTCTATGTTTCTTGTAATCCTGCTACTCTTGCTAGAGATTTAAAGATAATGACAGAAAATAATTATTCCGTAGAAAGAGTACAGCCTCTAGATATGTTTTCACATACTGTACATGTAGAAAATGTAGTAAAATTGACTAGAAATAATAATTAAAGCGACCTAAATATTATTTAGGTCGCTTTTTCTATGGTGGAGACGGTGGGAGTCGAACCCACGTCCGAAAATACTTCACAGAGAATTTCTCCGAGTGCAGCTCATGCTTTATTTTTTCGCCTTAAGAAGCTTCCATGAGCAAAATCATCTCTTAGCTAGTCCATTATTCTACTATAGGTTTGGACAGGCCTATAGCAGTTCCCTGCATCGAATGATGTCTGTTCTTTATGCGCAGGAACATAAAGAGAGACAAGCAGCGTTTATGCTACGCTGCTAAAGCGTAATTATCTTCTGCGTTTAATTTAAAAATGTCATTTTTACGTTTATGACAAAACGACTCGCTATTCTAAGCTCCATATCCCCGTCGAAACCATTTTCGTCCCCATATTAATATTTTTCAGATACAGCTCTTTGTATTCTTCTCTCTGCATCTCTTTTTGCAATATCTGCTCTTTTATCATAGAGCTTTTTACCTTTTGCAATACCTATTTGAATCTTAACTTTTCCTCTTTTTAGATATACGGATAACGGTATTAGAGAATAGCCTTTTTGCTGAATATAGCCGAGTAATTTATTTATTTCTCTTTTATGCAATAATAGTTTTCTCTTTCTTGTAGGATCTACATTATAAATATTTCCCTGTTCATATGGACTTATATGCATATTATTTATAAATATCTCACCATCATCAATACTAGCAAAACTATCTTTAAGGTTTAATCTGCCATTTCGAATTGATTTTACCTCAGTTCCTTTTAAAACTATACCTGCTTCTAATGTATCTTCTATAAAGTAATCATGTCTAGCTTTTCTATTTTTAGCTAATATATTACTCTTTGCCATCTCTTTCACCTCTCCATATAGAAATCATTATAACATAAATTATCTATTCAATCAATTCTCAAAAATAAAGAGGAGAATACTCTCCTCTAATCTAATTGACTGATTAATGAAAAATCTATTTTTCTATTTGCTGGAGTTGCTGATACTAATTTAACCATTACCTTATCTCCTATACTCAATCTATTCTTAGTCATTTCTCCAACTAAACAATGCATTTCTTCATTCACATGGTAATAATCTGAGTCTATAGAGTGAATGGGAACGAATCCCTCTACTGTATTAGGTAGTTCTACAAAGAATCCACTACTGATAATTCCAGATATAACTCCTTCAAACTCTTCTCCAATTTTATCTTCCATGAATTCAACTTTTTTAAGATCTTCTACTTCTCTTTCTGCCTCGTCTGCTTTTCTTTCTGCTAATGAAGTCATTTCCGCAATTTGCGGTAGATTCTTTCTATATTTTGATATCTCATCATTATCTAATTTATGATTTATAAACTGCTTTAAGATTCTATGAATTTGTAAATCAGGATATCTTCTTATAGGCGATGTAAAATGACTATAATAATCTGCTGCTAAGCCAAAATGGCCTAATTCTTCCGTACTATATTTTGCCTTTTTCAGTGATCTCAACATTAATTTACTTATAACAGGTTCTTCTTTTTTGCCCTTAATATTCTCTAATAATTTTTGTAGATCTTTTGGTTCTACACCTTCACCACCATCTCTTAATTTATAGCCAAATGTATTAAGAAATTTCTTAAAGCCTAAAATCTTTTCATCATCAGGCTCTTCATGTATTCTATATAAAAACGGTATATCTATCCAATAGATATATTCCGCTATCGTTTCATTAGTAACTAGCATGAATTCTTCAATCATTCTATTTCCAACTCGCCTTTCAGCCTCTTTAATAGCAATTGGTTTACCATCATCATCTATCTCTATATACGATTCTGGAAAATCGAAATCTATACTCCCTCTAGTCCTTCTCTTTTTATGAAGTATATTAGATAGTTTTTCCATTTCCTTTAAATCGCTTGCTATATTCATATCTTCGAATCTCTCTTTGACTTCATCCGATTTATCTTCTAAGAAGTCTGAAACATCTCTATAAATTAACCTTGCTTTAGAATTTACAATAGATTCATATATCTGATGCGATATGACTTTACCTTTTTTATCTATTTCCATAAAAGTCGTCATCGCAAGTCTATCCTCATTCGGATTCAAACTACATACTCCATTAGATAGTTTTTCTGGAAGCATTGGTATAACTCTATCTACGAAATAGACAGAAGTTCCCCTTTCTAAAGCCTCTTTGTCTAATGCAGTAAATTCTCTTACATAATGAGATACATCTGCTATATGAACTCCTAATTCGTAATTTCCATTTTCTAAAATCTTAATAGATACTGCATCATCAAAATCTTTAGCATCAGCTCCATCTATTGTAAATAAATTTACATCTCTTAGATCTTTTCTTCTTTTAATCTCTTCTTCTCGTATATCATCAGGTATTTTCTTTGTTTCAGCAATGACTTCTTCAGGAAACTTTTGAACTAATCCATATTTCTTCATTATAGCTTTTATATCAACGCCTTTTTCATCTTGATATCCAAGCACTTCTACTATTTTTCCCTCTGGATTCTGTTTATCATCGTCTCCATTCCAATTTAAGATTTCAACTTCAACAACTTGACCATCTTCTGCTTTATTCCTATTTTCGTTTAATATGAAGATATCTGAACTCATTCTATTATCCAATGGTACTACAAATCCAAATTTTTCACTTCTCTGATAAAGACCTATTAATTTACTATTTGCTCTTTGAAGTATCTTTATTACTTCTCCATTTCTTCTTCTATTCTCATAATTGCTTTCTCTACCATCTTCAATTATCTTTACAGCTACTTTATCTCCATGATAAGCACCATTTAGATTCTCATGTGATATGAAGACATCTCCTATATCCTGCTCTTCAGGACTCTCTGGAATTAAAAAAGCAAATCCTCTTTGATTTCCCTGAAGCCTTCCTATTATAAAGCCTAGTCTTCTAGCTGAACCAATTTTACCTTTTCTAGTCTTATATACATATCCTTCATCTTCCATCTCTTGAACTAATCTTCTAAATTCTCGCTTTTGATCCTTCGGTATTTCAAATATCTTCTCTAATTCTTCTATACTAGACAATTTTATACTAGAATCGTCAATATAGTTGTATATTTTATCTTTAATATTCATATAAATTCTCCTAACTATAGACTTCAATTAATCTCTAATTGTTTTATATATACCCGTGAAGAAAATCCTAAAACATAGTTTATATACCACTATTCAAATAAAAAAACCTCCATATAGAGGTTTTAAAATATATCTTATCTATCGTTTTCTAATTAGAAGGAGGATCTCCTGCTAATATTTCTTCTGCTTCTTCATCAGTTAATTCATATTCATAAAATCTCTTATAGAAGTCTTTGGTCTTTTCAATCATATTCAAATCTTCAAATTTTTCAGGATGAAATAATTTCGCAGCCCATAGAATCTGTAATGCCTCTTCAGCAGAATATCTATCCCAATTAAAAGTCCCAACAGGATTTCTTATAAGATTATCATCCTTAACCGCTTTTACATCTTTCCAAGCAGGATCGTTCTTTATCTTTTCTATGCCCTCCTTAGATTCTGTTCCACCAATGATAATATATTCAGGGTCAGATGCTATTATCTCTTCCATAGTTATTTCTGCTAAATTAGCTTCTAAAGGTAAAGAGTTCTCCGCTCCAGCTATATCCATCCATTCTCCAATTATAGATTTTGCCCCATCGACTTTATTTAAATCGTCTCCACCAACAATATGAAGAACTTTAGGCTTTTTATCTACATCTTTTAATCTCTCTCTTACATATTCGATATTTCCATCTAAATAATCTATATATTCTTTTGCTCTTTTTTCTGCATCAGATCCAATTACTTGACTAGTTATTTGCACAGTCTTCTTTAAGCCATCAAAATCTTGAAACATAACTTTAACTGCTTTGAGTCCAGCAGCTCTAATAGATTCTACCTGTTCATCATTAGCAGCTATTACTACATCTGGTTCTTTTTCTATTACTTCTTCTACATTATAATCGTGTCCTTTTACTAATGCCGGTACTTCCTTTATTCTAGGGTATACTTTAGCAAACCAAGGAAGGTTCTCTATACTAGTAGTAGTAGTCACTAATTTATCAGCCCCTCCTAATAATAAGACTACTTGATTATTGGCATGCCAAAAATCTGCAATTTTTTCTACATCTTTTGGCAATTCTACTTCAGTACCATCTTGATCTACTACTATTCTAGTCTCATTCGACTTTTCAACCTCTGTTTTTTGTTCTAATTTTGTCTCTGTCTTATTTTCACTTTCTTGACAAGCAGATAGGCTTAAAATTGTAGCTAAAGACAATCCTATTATAATTATTTTTCTTTTCATATTTAACACCTTCCGATCTATTCGTTATATTTTAAAAAACTTTTTATTTATTTGATTTTATCATATTTTAAAGTATTATAATACATTCTTTTAATTATTAAATAAAAAAACTCCTAATGGATTAAATGAACTCTCAAATAAAATTCATTTTTTGAGAATCTCATCATATTTACCATTAGGAGTTCTTATACTACATCTCCCCAGCTTTAGAATCTTTCCCTAGATTTACTTTATCGAATAGATCTACATCATAAGAATACATATTCTCTTCTTTTTCACTCTGTACAGCATATGCTATATCTAATAATTCATCAATTAATTGAGTGAAATTTATACCCATAGGTTCCCATAGATAGTAAGCTATAGAACCTGGCTGTGTATTTATCTCATTTATATATACTTTATTATCTTTATCCATTAAAAAATCTATTCTTGCATTTCCTTTACAATCTATAGCCATAAATGCTTCTTTAGCTAAATCTTGTATCTCTTTAGTCTTTTCCTCAGATAGATCTGCTGGAATATTTCTTCCTCCACCTTTAGTTCCTTTTGCATTACTGTGAATATACTTATCCTCATAAGTTAAAAGATCTTTCCAACCAACAGGCTCTTCACATAGAGATGCTTTTACATTATTATTATATCCCATAACTGCACAATTTATCTCTCTAGGCTTTATTAAAGCTTCCTCAACTATTATCTTTCTATCAAATCTCATAGCAATATCAATGGCCTCAGTCAATTCATTTCTATCATTTGCTCTAGATATTCCTATAGATGAACCTAAATTAGATGGTTTTACAAAAACAGGATAGCCTATTTCATTTTCAACTTTAGTTATAACGGCATTACTCTGTAATTCCCAAGCCGATCTAAAAAACCATGTATATTTAACTATCGGAAGATCATATGCTTTATAAACATCTTTCATAATAATTTTATCCATTCCAACAGCAGAACCCATAGTTCCAGCACTTACATAAGGTATATTAACGAGCTCGAATAATCCCTGTATAGTTCCATCTTCTCCATTAGTTCCATGTAATGCTATAAATGCTGCATCAATATTCTGCTCAAATTTTTTACTGAATATTCCAATCTTATGGTCAGGATGACCAAAAATTCTCTTTTCATTATATATTGGAGTAATTACTATCTCTCTTAAATTATTGAAACTCTTATTTTTGAAATTATCAAAATCTTGTAATTCGTCCCCAGTATACCATTTTCCATCCTTGTCTATGAATATAGGTATTATATTGTATTTGCTCTTATCCATATTTTCCATGACTTGCATTCCAGTTATAACTGAAACCTCATGCTCAACACTCCTGCCTCCAAAAACTACTGCTATATCTTTTTTCATACTTTCTCTCCCTTTCAATTTATACGCTATTGTTTATTATCCTAAGTACATTTCTTTACAATTTAATATCGACTAGACTCTAGAGTCTAGTCGATATTAAGCTCGTATTATATTCTTATTTTATCATATTTTTAGAAAAAGTTTTATAAAAGGTAGTTAATTTCCCTATTTATTATAATTATCTGGTAGGTCATTTTCAAATAATACTATATCCTTAGGTCTAGTAAGATTAGGTAATATCTTTGTAGCTTCATCTAAACTTTTAACTATGAAAATAGAATTACTATCGAATCCCATTTCATCTATTCCTTCTTTTATCGGAATCGCTCTATCTTCTCCGACTAGAATAGCATAATCACAAACTTTAGCAATATTCCTACCAAATTCTTTATTCTCTTCAAATTCAGATTCACCAAGCTCTATCATTCCAGGAGTTATTATTATCTTTCTTCCTTCTTTGAATTTAGACAATACATTTAATGCGGCTCTTGCACCATCAGGATTTGAATTAAAAGCATCATCTATTATTATAACTCCTGTACCTGGATTTATTAATTGTAGTCTATGAGGTACTGCTTCTATCTTAGATATTCCTTTTGCAATCTCTTGAAGACCCATGCCTAGAGCAATACCTGCCGAAGCTCCTGCTAAGATATTCAATATATTATGCTCTCCTAAGAGTCTAGTACTACATTTAATCTCTTCTCCACCTCTAACGCCTAGGATGAATTCGGATCCTTCTGGCCCTACAACTATATCTTTAGCATATATATCTACAGAGTCTTCTTTTATACCATAATTTATCTTCTGTATTCCTTCAGTTCTATCAGATAGTTCTTTTACGTATTTATTATCATAATTAAATACAGCTATACCATCCTCTGGTAGTCCCTTTACTATCTCATATTTAGTATTCTTTATATTTTCAATATTTTTGAAAGTTTCTAAATGGGCCGGTCCTACTGAAGTAATAATACCTATTTTATTTCCAACAAGATCTACCATCTCTTCTATATCGCCAATATTTCTTGCTCCCATTTCAGCTACAAATACCTCGTATGAAGGATCTAAATCCCTGTTTATGACTAAACTAACACCCATAGGTGTATTATAACTTTCAGGAGTTTTCAATGTCTTAAATTTCTCTTCTAAAATTGTAGCCGTCAAAAACTTTGTACTAGTCTTACCATAACTCCCTGTAATTCCAACTATATTAAGTCCATCAATACTTCTTATCTTATTCTGTGCTTCTACGAAATACTTTCTATTAATTTTTTCCTCTATAGGTTTATTTATGCTATTAGTTAATAGTAATATTTTAGTTTGATAATATATTAATATAGAAGCCAGTATAAAACCTATAAAGATTGTATTTGCTAATAATATATTAAAAAAATTATATAGTATTGCCATAAAAAGTATTATCAATAATCCAGATACTGTATTCACAATTATATCTGTTCTAATAAGTCTTTTTACTCTATCCGTTATCTTTAGCTTGACTTTAAAATTTTCTTTCTTTGTTATACCAGATAATGCTATTAATATATCCCAGATTATTATAGATAGATAGATTATAATATTATTCTGTTCAAATCTATTAAATATTAATATAGATAATATCATTACTATTATGGAAATACCTATTCCAATTAATAAATTTCTATTATATGCTCTATGTTTAAATTCCTTTAACCATTTAGAAAAATTATTATTCCTATAACCTTCTAATTGAAGCATATGAATTAGATATCTATTTCTTGAATATAAATTATATATACAAGCAGCCAATGTCGTTAATGCTAAAACTAAAGCTATTATCAAATTCATTTCCTCCTATTTAATCTATTTTAAAAAAGCTTTTTAATACTGCAGTAAATTGAGCATATTGATCAATATAAGAAAAATGTCCAGCATTTTCTAAAATTACCAATCCACTGTCCTCAATTTCTCTTTCCATTATCTCTCCCATATAAACAGGTGTTGCCGTGTCATTTCTGCCCCATATTAAGAGTGTAGATGCTTTAATTCCCTTTAATAAAGGCTTTAAATCCTCATTAACTACTTTAACTAATATCTTCCTCATCTTCTCACTCGCATCCTTATAATCCTGAGAGCCAAATTTAGTATAGAATTTTTTCATCCTCTTATCCTTATCCATCCAGAAAAAGAAGGTATTATATATCTTCCTTAAAAACTTAAAAGAATAAACTTTAAAATAATACTTCATACTCCTCTTAGGTATAATACCTGCTGCATCTATTAATACCATTCTATCGACTAGTTCTGGATATTTATTCGCTAAAATTATGCTAATTCTCCCTCCAAATGAATGCCCTATTAATGTAATCTTATCTATATTTAATCTGTCTATGAATTTCTTAATATAATCAGCATATTCATAAACTCCCCAAGCTTCTGGGGGTTCAGGGCTCTCACCAAAACCAGGAAAATCTATAGTATAAACTTTAAATTTATCCTTCAAAATATTATGAACAGGAAGCATAGCCGGTATATTAGCTTCCCAACCATGCATTATTAAAATCACATCTCCTTCACCTTCAGAAATATAATTCATCTCTACTCCATCTATATCTATTATCATATCTTCACCTAATAATCTTTCATTTTATTTCTATATTCTCTTAATTTTTTGCAAAAAAAAGCGATTCATAAGAATCGCATAATCAATCTATTTATTTAATTGCTAGCGATATAACTATTGAAACTGCAATTACAATAGCTGATATTATTACTATTTTATCTGAAATAGCTTCATAAGATCTTCCTTGACTCTTAGACCAAGCGCTATCATTAGTTGCTCCTCCGCCTATACTTCCAGATAGTCCTCCAGTCTTATCTTCTTGCATAAGTACATTTACTATTAGAATAATGCTCGCTATAACGACTATTACCATTAATGCCGTTGACAAAATTTCCACCTCCCAATGATATATTATACAATTATATCCTATTAGAATAATATTTTATCATTTATATTTTATTAAGTCAATTATGTATATAAGCATACTGATATTCAGTTTTTATCATTTTTCAATTTTTCTCCTTTATTGTTATTATATACATATGGGGGTATGCGTTTAATTATACAGTTACTATATTTTTAATAAGGTATGGTTATTTCAGTAATACATATTATTCTCATTTACCTAATTGAGAATCCTCTTTATTTCAAGCTGTGCATGAATTTATTTTATTTATTTCTCAATTAACTATTGACATCTCTAATTTAATATATTATTATAAAGATACAGTATTAAATAAACTAGATTTTTTCATTTAGTACTAATAGATTAAATGTTTAAATTTTTTATATATAAAGGAGATGGAGATAATGAAAATAGGTGGAAAGAGAATATTAATATTTTTAGGTGGTTTAGTAGCAGGTGCAGCTGCTAAAAAAGTTTTAGAAAGCCAATCAGTTAGACAATTAGCTGTTGATGGAGTTGCAAAAGGTATAAAATTACAAAAGAGTGCACAAGAAACTTTAGAGAATTTAAAAGAAGATGCACAAGATATTCATCATGATGCAGCAAAAAAAGTAGATGAAGAAGATGCAATAGAAGCAAAAGTAGAAGAGATTAAAGAAGAAAAATAATTATCGGATTTAGTATTTAAATTGAATTATGTTAGGAGAAATTTTATGAACTTTGTTATAAAATATGATCAACCAGGAAGAATCCGACTCAGAGCAGGCTATGATGCCTTCTCTGAGACGGATGCTTTAAATTTAAGGAGGGTTTTAGAAGACCTTCCCTATGTTTTTAACGCAAGAACGTCTCATAAAAATGGTGGTATGTTAATTTACTACAGATCGGAATATAGAGAAGATCTTTTAGATTTCGTAAGAGATTTAAAAAGAAGTGATATCGATTATTTGCCTAATGAGACAGAATTAGAATCATTAAGACTTAATAAAAAGTTTAAAAGAGATGTTATGAAAGTAATTGGTAAAGCATTATTCATGAGATTCTTAATGCCTATGCCTATTAGAAAATTCTCAGCGATTTGGAGATTTTCAGATTATCTTGATGCTGGAATAATGAGCTTATTGAAATTCAATCTGAATGTATCTGTATTAGATGCTACATCTATAGGAGTATCCATGTTAAGAGGAGATTATGGAACTGCTTCTTCTATAATGAATCTGCTTGAAATCTCAGATATTATGGAAGATTATACTAAGAAGAAAGCAGTTAATGATTTCAGTAGAGGTCTTTCAGTTAATTTAGAGAGAGTTTGGATAGAATCAGAAGATGGTGAAGAAATATCTATACCTTTAGAAGATGTAAAATTAGGAGATAGAGTAATCGTTCGTACCGGTTCATTAATTCCTCTAGATGGAAAGATAGCTGAAGGTGAAGCTTATATAAACGAATCCTCTATAACTGGTGAGATGCTTTCAGATTTAAAACAGAAAAACAGTAGTGTTTTTGCAGGAACTACTGTAGAGGATGGCAATATAGTAATGGAGGTTACTAGTCTTTCAGATGAATCTAAGATAAATAAGATTGTAAATATGATAGAGCATTCTGAGAGCTTAAAAGCTAATATCCAAAATAGAGCTGAAGAAATGGCTGATAGATTAGTTCCATTTAGCTTTATAGGAGCAGGGCTTACTTGGCTATTGACTAGAAATACTATGAAGGTATTGTCTATACTATTAGTAGATTATTCTTGTGCACTAAAACTTACAGTGCCTATATCTATAATATCGGCAATGAGAGAGGCATCTAAATACAAGGTCTTAGTTAAGGGTGGAAAACATTTAGAGGCTTTTGCAAATGCAGATACGATCGTATTTGATAAAACTGGTACTCTAACTGTTGCAACTCCAAAGGTAAGAAAAGTAATTCCTTTTGGAGGTATGACTAGAGATGAAACTCTAAGAACTGCTGCTTGCTTAGAGGAACATTTCCCTCATAGTGTGGCTAAAGCTATAGTTAAGCAGGCTGAGGAAGAAAACTTATATCATAGAGAGTTCCATGCCGATGTCGAATATGTAGTCGCTCATGGTATAGCTTCAAAAATTGGAGATAAAAGAGCTGTAATTGGAAGTAGGCATTTCATCGTAGATGATGAAAAAACTCCTATTTCAGAAGAAGATGAGAAGATTATAAATGAACTTGGAGAAAAATATTCACTTATTTATATGGCCATAGGTGGAAAATTATCCGGTATCATTTGTATAGAGGACCCTGTTAGAACGGGTGCAGAAAATACTATAGAAGAATTGAGAAATCTCGGTATAGAAAATATAGTTATGTTAACGGGTGATAGTGAAAAACCAGCAAAAGAAACTGCTGAAAAGCTTGGCATAACAGAATATAGATCACAAGTTCTTCCAGAAGAAAAAGCTAAATATATTCAGGAGTTAAAAAGACAAGGAAGAACCGTTATAATGGTTGGTGATGGTGTCAATGACTCACCTGCACTAGCTGCTTCTGATGTATCTGTCTCTATGAATGAGGGTTCGGATATTGCTAGAGAAGTAGCAGATGTTATTCTATTAACACCTGATTTAAATGCACTTATAATGCTAAGAGAATTGAGTCAGGAACTATTTGCAAAAATAAATAGAAATTATAGAGATATAATAGGTTTTAATTCAGGACTAATAGGGCTTGGACTATTAGGTTTATTGCCACCAGCTACATCAGCATTTTTACACAATGCTTCTACTGTTGCAATAAGCTTAAGAAGTACTTTCCCATGTCTACCAAATAGCTATAAAACGGTTTAATTTTAATAATAAAGTGATTATAATTGAGGCTTAACATAATTTAAAATGGAAATAATTGAGGTTTAATTTCATAGGTCGATTAAGACAACGGATAAAAAGAGGAGAATCCTTAGGGGGGATTCTCCTCTTTATTTATCTCTTTATTTATTTCTTTATCTCTTTATTTCTTTAAATTATAAAATGCATCTATTTTATCGTATTTTCCTGAATCATCTAAAATCTCTTCTATTCTTAAAAGTTGATTGTATTTAGCAACTCTATCAGATCTAGAAGGTGCACCAGTTTTTATTTGACCTGCATTAGTAGCTACTGCAAGATCTGCTATAGTAGTGTCTTCAGTTTCTCCTGATCTATGTGATATAACTGCAGTATATCCAGCTCTCTTAGCCATCTCTATACAGTCTAATGTCTCTGTAACAGTTCCAATTTGATTTAATTTAATCAGAATTGAATTAGAGATACCTTCTTTAATTCCTCTTTTAAGTCTCTCTGTATTTGTTACAAATAGATCGTCTCCTACTAATTGTACTTTCTTTCCTAGTTTCTCTGTAAGAACTTTCCATCCTTCCCAATCATCTTCATCTAAACCATCTTCAATAGAAATAATTGGATATTTCTCTACTAATTTAGCGTAGAAATCTATAATCTCTTCAGCCGTATATTTCTTTCCTTCTCCAGCCAAATTATATATATTATTTTCTTTATCATACATTTCAGAAGCTGCTACGTCTAATGCTAGATATATATCTTCACCAGGTTTATAGCCGGCTTTTTCAATAGCATCAACTATAGTAGAAAGTGCCTCTTCATTTGAGTCAAGATTCGGTGCAAATCCTCCCTCATCACCAACTGCAGTATTATGTCCCTTTTCTTGAAGAACTTTTCTAAGTGAATGGAATACTTCAGAACCCATTCTCAATGCTTCATGGAAGTTCTCAGCTCCAACAGGCATTACCATGAATTCTTGTATATCTACATTATTATCAGCATGCTCTCCACCATTTAATATATTCATCATCGGAACTGGTAGAGTCTTACCATTAGTTCCACCTATATATTCATATAGCTCAAGTCCTAATGAGTCTGCAGCTGCCTTTGCTACAGCCATAGATACTCCAAGAATAGCATTAGCTCCTAATTTACCTTTATTATCTGTTCCATCTAATTCTAATAATAAATTGTCTATTTCCACTTGATTTATAGCGTCTAGACCTATTAATTCTGGAGCTATTATTTCATTTACATTATCTACTGCTTTACTAACTCCTTTTCCTAAATATCTATTTTCATCACCATCTCTTAATTCTACCGCTTCAAAAGCTCCTGTTGATGCTCCAGAAGGAACTGCAGCTCTTCCAAAGCCTCCACTTTCTAATGCTACTTCTACTTCTACTGTTGGATTCCCTCTTGAATCTAATATCTCTCTTGCCCATATATCTGCTATCATTGACATAATATCACTCCTCTTATTTTTCTCTTATTATTAAAGACTCACCTGTCATTTCTTCAGGCTTTTCTAATCCCATCATATCCAATAATGTTGGTGCTAAATCTGCTAGTCTTCCTGTATCTTTAAGCTCTATATCTTCTTCTCCTATTACGATACACGGTACTGGATTGGTAGTATGAGCAGTCATCATAGCACCGGTAACATAATCTAACATCTCTTCAGCATTTCCATGGTCAGCTGTTATTATAGCTTTCCCATTGATATCTAAAATAGCTTCTACAACTTCTCCTAAACACCTATCTACAGTTTCTATCGCTTTAATAGCTGCTTTTATATTTCCCGTATGACCAACCATATCAGGATTTGCATAATTTAAGATTATTAAATCTAATTCTTCTGATTTAATCTTCTCTAAAACTGCTTCAGTAATTCCCTCTGCACTCATCTCTGGTTGCAGATCATAGGTAGCCACTTTAGGAGATTCAATCAGTATTCTCTCTTCTCCTTCATTAGGCTTTTCAACACCTCCGTTGAAGAAAAAAGTAACATGAGCATATTTCTCTGTTTCAGCTATTCTCAATTGTTTTTTATTATTCTTGCTAATATATTCTCCTAATGTATTGATTAGATCTTCTGAACCAAAAGCAATATCCATATTTTCAATTCTAATATCGTATTCTGCCATACCAACAAATTCAATATCTATTTCTTTCTTTCTCTTGAAATTATCAAAATCATCATCTAGAATAGCATGAGATATCTGTCTTGCTCTATCGGGTCTGAAATTTATAAATATAATTGAATCATCATCATCCATAGTCGCAACAGGTTTTCCATCTTCTGTTATGACTATAGGCTCAATGAATTCATCAGTTATATCATTATCATAGGACTCTTCTATAGCTTTTATAGGATTATCTGTTCTTCTACCTTCTCCTAAAAGCATCATATTATAAGCTTTTTCAATCCTATCCCATCTATTATCTCTGTCCATTGCATAATATCTACCTACTATACTTGCAATCTCACCTATTCCAATCTCTTCTAATTTCACTATACCTTTTTCAATATCTTTTAAACCCGATTTTGGTGGCACATCTCTCCCATCTAAGAAGAGATGTAGATAGACTTTTTCTAACCCTTGCAATTTAGCTAGTTCAACTAATGCAAAGATATGGTCCATATGGCTATGAACTCCTCCTGGGGAATAAAGCCCCATAAGATGAAGTTTTGAATCATATTTCTTACAATTCTCTATCGCTTTAAGAAATGGTTCTTTTTCAAAAAAATCGCCATCTTTAATACTTTTAGTTATTCTAGTCAAATCCTGATATACTATTCTTCCTGCCCCAATATTAGTATGTCCAACTTCTGAATTTCCCATCTGTCCTTCAGGAAGTCCTACATCTAAGCCTGATGCCATTATATCTATATTAGGATATTTTTCTAAAAACCCGTCAAAATTAGGAGTAGATGAGTGTGTTATTGCATTTCCGGCAAAATTCATTCCATCTCCCCATCCATCCAATATCAATAATGCTACTAGATTTTTTGACATATTTTCACATCCTTAATTTCTATTTAGTAGTTTATAAGGGCTTCAAAATCATCTTTTTTAAGACTAGCTCCACCTACTAAGGCTCCATCTATATCTGATTTAGACATGAGCTCCTTTATATTTTCAGGCTTCACACTACCTCCATATTGGATTCTGACTTTTTCTGATACATCTCCATATATCGATTTTAAACTCTCTCTTATGAATTTTATAGTATCATTAGCTTGATCCGATGTAGCAGTTTTACCTGTTCCTATTGCCCATATAGGCTCATAAGCTATAACTAAATCTTTTAAATCTTCCTCTTTTAAATCTTTTAATCCTTCTTCTATCTGCTTTTTAATTTTCTCTTCAGTCTTTTTAGATTCTCTTTCTTCTAATGATTCTCCAACGCATACAATAGGTTTTATTCCTATTTCAAAAGCTTTTTTAACTTTTTTATTCACAGTCTGATCAGTTTCATTATAGTATTCTCTTCTCTCAGAATGTCCGATTATAACGTATTCTACACCAATATCCTTTAACATAAGTGGTGATATCTCTCCTGTATAAGCACCATTATCTTCATAATGCATATTCTGTGCACCTAATTTTATATCTGAACCTTCTAAAGATTTTTTTACTTCAGTAAGTGAGGTATAAGGTACGCATACTAATCCCTCTACACAATCATTCTTTATATCTTTTATACTATTTATGAAATCTATCGATTCTGAAACAGTCTTATTCATTTTCCAATTACCAGCTATTAACGGCTTTCTCAAACAAATCCACTCCTAATATTATTGATATTAATAATTATATCATAGATTCTATTTATTTATCTTCAATAGAATCTATGCCAGGTAATATTTTTCCTTCAAAGAATTCTAAAGAAGCACCTCCACCAGTTGAGATATGACTCATCTTATCTTCATATCCAAATTGCTCAACTGCTGCTGCTGAATCTCCTCCTCCAACTATAGTCATTCCATCACATTCAGCCATAGCTTTAGCAATTCCTATAGTTCCTTTAGCAAAATTCGACATTTCAAAAACTCCCATTGGACCATTCCAAACAACAGTTTTTGCATTCTTTATCTCTTCTGAGAACTCTTTAATACTCTCTTCTCCAATATCTAATCCCATCATATCTGAAGGTATATTGTCGACAGAAACCATATCAGTTTCTATATCATTATTCACTTCACTAGCTATTATTACATCACTAGGTAATAATATTTTTACATTTTTATCTTTGGCTTTTTCTAAAAGTGATTTCGCTAAATCTATCTTATCTTCTTCTAATAATGATTTTCCAACTTCTTTTCCTTCAGCTTTTAGAAAAGTATAAGCCATTCCTCCACCGATTATTAAAGAATCTACCTTGTCCATTAAACTCTCTATTACACCAATTTTATCTGATACTTTAGCACCACCTAAAATAGCAACAAATGGTCTTTCAGGATTAGACATAGCCTTGCCCATAAAATCTATTTCTTTTTTTACTAAATATCCCATACCTGATGGAAGCTCTTTGCTGACTCCTACATTAGATGCATGTGCTCTATGGGCAGTACCGAATGCATCATTTACATATATATCTGCTAATGATGCCAGTTCCTTAGCAAAATTCTCTTCATTCTTTTCTTCCTCACTTCTATATCTGGTATTCTGTAAGAGTACTGTCTCTCCTTGCTTCATCTCAGAAACCGCTTTTTTAGCATTTTCACCTACTACATTATCATCGTTTGCAAAAATTACTTTTGATCCTAAAAGCTCTTCAAATCTCTTTGCTACAGGCTCTAAAGAGAATTCAGGCTTAGCTTCTCCTTTCGGTCTTCCAAGATGCGATATAACTATAGGCATCCCACCTTTTTCAATAATATATTTTATAGTCGGTAATGCTGATTTTATTCTAGTATCGTCAGTTATATTTTTCTTTTCATCCATTGGTACATTAAAATCACATCTTACTAATACTTTCTTTCCTTTTAAATCTAAATCTTCTATGCTCTTTTTCATATAATCCCTCCTGTTTTTATGTATCAGATATTAAAATAGAGTCGGCGTTCCGCCGACTCTATAGTATATTAAACACCTTTTGATGCTATATATTCAACTAGATCAACAACTCTTTCTGAATAGCCCCACTCATTATCGTACCATGAAACTACCTTTACCATATCATCTATAACCATAGTAGAAAGGCTGTCAACTATTGAAGATCTTGCATCTTTTTTATAGTCTATTGAAACCAACGGTTCTTCAGAATATCCTAGGATTCCTTTTAATTCATTTTCTGATGCTTCTTTTAATGCTGAATTTACTTCTTCTGCAGAAACTTTTTTCTCAGTTTCAAAAGTCACATCAACAACAGATACTGTAGGAGTTGGAACTCTCATAGCAAATCCATTAAGTTTTCCTTCTAATTCAGGAATTACTAATGCAACAGCTTTTGCCGCTCCCGTTGTAGTAGGTATTATCGACTCTGCAGCTGCTCTTGCTCTTCTTAAGTCCTTATGATCTCCATCTAAAATTCTCTGATCATTAGTATAAGCATGAACTGTTGTCATAAGTCCTTTTTTGATTCCAAATTTATCTAAAACAACTTTAGCAACTGGTGCTAAGCAGTTAGTCGTACATGAAGCATTTGAGATTATATGATCGTTTTCTGGATCATAGTCTTCATGATTAACACCCATAACTATAGTTTTATGACATTCCTTAGCTGGTGCAGTTATTATAGCTTTTTTAGCACCCGCCTTTAAATGTTTTCCTAATCCTTCTATATCTTTGAATGCTCCTGTTGCATCTATAACTATATCTACACCAAATTCTTTCCATGGAATTTCTTCTGGATTTCTATGAACTACAACTTTAATATCTTTACCATCTACAGATATTGCGTCATCCTTAGCTATTACTTCTCCATCGAATATTCCATATAGTGAATCATATTTGAAAAGATGTGCTAATTGCTCAGTATCGCCTGAACCATTGTTTATAGCTACCACTTCAAATCCTAAATCTTTTCTCTCTAATGATGCTCTTAATACATCTCTTCCTATTCTACCAAATCCACTGATTCCAACTTTTACCATGAAATCCCTCCTAATTATTTTAAGTACAAATGACAATTCTATTAGTTTAATAATTAAACGCATAAAAACTGTCCCATAGTTAGATTATAACTCATATTAACCATATTTTCAATTCAATAATAATATACTAAAATCAATTAAATCTAATGAAATTATAAATTATTTGAGCTGCTTGTGCTCTTGAAGTATTCTCCTTAGGTGCAAATCTACCATCACCCATTCCATTTAATATTTCATGATTTGCTAAAAACATTACAGAATCATATGCCCAAGGTGCTATTTCATTTTCATCATGAAAGTATTTTTGATAATCACTTTCTCTGATATTTACATTATAGCTTTTAATATAATTTGTAACCATTTTAGACATCTCTTCTCTAGTGATATTTCTATCTCCATCGAATCTCCCATTATATCCTACAGCTATGCCATTTATATATGCCCAGTTAGCATTCGCTTTATACCAGATAGTATTATTAGAAATATCATCGAAGATATTCGCATCATAGTATTCAGATATATTTTCTCCTGAAACTCTAGATAATATGGTAACAAATTCTGCTCTAGTTATATTATCATCAGGATAGAATTTACCAATTTCTCTTCCATTTACTATCTCCATCATAGATAAAGTATCTATGGCTTCATAATACCATGATTCTAAGCTCACATCTTCATACATTAATGCTTTTATTTCATCGAATATACCGTCTAGATAAGGTGCATTTGGATCTCCATAATGCTCATTTATTAAATTATATTGAGTCATAAGATTTGTTTCATAGTCTTTGTCTTCTATAATCTTATCTAGCACAATATCATAATCAAGATTTAAAAAATTATTCACTATTTCACTATCAGATTTATCTTCTTTAGAAATTAAATCAAAGCTTATAAATTTGTAAGTTCTTGTATTGCTTACCATTTTATTATCATCAAAATGTGTAACTCTTATACTTCCTTTACCATCACATTCCATAAATGCATAATGATATTTCATATCTAGAGTTAATACTTTACCAAAGACTACAGTCTGACCTTGATTAATATCTTGATCAAAACTCACAAATATCCAATTATTTGAATTCGTCATTACATTCCCTGTATTAACTTCTTCCCATGCTTTTGCTCTAATAGAATCATCAATAATCTCAATATCTAATACCTGTTTAACTCCTTTTTCATCAGTATATGAATACTCTGATTTTATAAAATGTCCCAGCTTATTAGCATTTGAAACTTCTCCTCTAATAATAGAGATAAAGCTGATAAATAAAAATAATAATAAAATCCTTTTAATGATTTTACTCATACCAATTCCCCCTTAATCTTTTATGTATATATTATACCCTCAGTAAAATATATGAAACTATTTAGAAAGCAAAAAGGACTAGGCAAAAAATTGCCTAGTCCAAAATTACTATTTATCTATCCTAAGAAGCCTGCTTTTTCAAGCACTTCTGTAGCTTTATCTACTTTTTCTTCGTTTACCATTACTATTGGACCTGTACATCCCATTCCACTCTCTGCATAAATGCCTTCCTTCCAAAGAGCTGTTACAGCATCTTCAAGATCCATTATATCGATTCCTGAAACTGAACCTGTAACGATCTCTTTTTCTGGCATTTCAACTTCTTCATCATCATCTGATGATGATTTAGCCGAATCCTTCTTAAGTGAATCGAATATATCTTCCATCTTAGCTTTCTTAGCTTTAGCAAACTCAGCTTTAGAAACTTCTGCAAGTTTTCCTTTAGCTAAATCTCCTGCAAAGCCTAGAGCATTTGCTATAACTGGTGCGCCTGATGCTCTTGAAACTATTAATATTTCATTATCAAATCCATCACCTACACCAGGTCCATATCCATATCCCATAGCTTCGATACTTCCGCCTGTTGTATAAGATGAGAATATTTTCATCATAAGATTACCAGTAAGTGAATCCATTACCATAACGTCTGGAGTTCCTGCTAGAAGGTCATTACCCCTCATAACACATCCTCCATCTGCTCTCATAGACTCAGCAAATTCTAGATCGTATCCTTTTTCTTTCATTTGATTAAGCGCTCTTTCAACTTGTCTAGCTCCATCAACGTTTAGAATACCAACCTTAGGCTTTTCAATTCCCATTGCTTTTGCAGTTACTACACCATGAACAGCATTTCTAATCATAGCTTCTATTCTAGAAGCTGATGATGTTCCAGTAGTAGTAGCTATAAACATTTCTTTTCCAATTCCAGGAGTTATAACTCTACCTACAGTAGATACTCCTATAGGGAAATTATAATGCATAGTTACAACTGCATCTAATTCTTTAGAAGAAAGTAATTCTTCCATTACTTTATGTTGCTCATCTTCGTCTTCAGCTTTATAAACCTTAAGATCTGTTTCAACCTCAGGTCCAATAACAGCTATCTCTTTATCAGGATTTCTCTTTTGAGCCATTTCAGCTCCTTTTAGAACATTTTCTACACCATGTTCAGATCCTAATAGAGTAACTGCCACTCTTACCTTTGAACCAAAGCTTCCAGTTTCAATAGCATCAGCTACATCGTTGAAAACTTTTCCTATCATAGCTTTTACATTTTCTGACAATTATATCACCTCTAATTTCCTAATAGATGTGATGCAAAATCTCTCATAGCTTCTGCAACTAGTGTCTTAACTTCTTCTTCAGAAACTCCTGCACTTCCTGCATCTGCATTTCCATCATTTTTTTCTACAACTATTGAAACTCCGTCGAATAAATTAGTCATACGTCCTAAGAATAGACTTCCTTTTCCAACGAACATAGCTCTATTTACTTTTCCATCTAGTATATCTTGTCTACAGAATCCTAAATACGGTACTCCTGATGGTATATGACCTTGAGTCGGTGCCCATCCTACCATACCATGCTTAGAACCGAAAGTAGCAACATCTGCTCTTTCCATTTCTTTTCTCTTAACTCCAAGAGCTGCAATCATCTTATAGTTAGCTGCTGGAACATCTCCTGCTCCTGCTGGCTTAGTTATATCTGGGTTTTGCATCTCTACTGAGTATTTGTCTATATCCACTATTTTTAAATCCCCTTTATCAAGAGGAGCAGTTACTAATGAAGTTATTACTGCCTGTGGTGAAGAACCTGTTCCAACAGTATGTCTTCCTACTAAATCAGTTCTTAATATAGGATTAACTCCATCATTTTCAGAAATAAGTGCTGCAAATCCTCCAACTACGTCTTCAAGTATTGGTAGATCTTTCTTAACATGATCTTTACCATTCATACCTAATTTAGCTGAAGCTCCACCTGCAACTATAACAACATTCTTAAAAACTCCAGATTTAACTAATGCTGCAGCTTCAATTAGTGAATGAGTTGGAGCTGCACAGAAACCTCTTGTATCTGAACCTGTAGCATTAACGCATCCTGTCATCTCAGCTATAGCTTTTGCGAAGTTTCCTCCACCTCTTTGATTCATATCTCCACAAGCTTCTTCTGAACACTCTATTACGTATTCAACATCCGCTGGATCTAAATCATTCTTAGCTAATAGATTAAGAAGTGATAGTACTCCTGATGCTTTTACTACTAAGTTTTCAAACATAACATGAGCAGTTAAGTTAGCATCTATTTCATGAGCTCTCTTAACACATCCTACAACCTTTCCACCAGCATATATTGCTTCTGCACCATGCTCATTTATCTGAGCTTCTATAGCTGATAGTTCAACTCCTGGTTTTAATTTAGATATTAAATCATCACCAATAAGTGGATGTTTTTCTAATTTTTCTCTTACATCGTTTACGAATGATTCTTCTAACATAACTAGATCGAATGCATCCGAAATCTGCATAAGTCCTATGAACTCATCTTCAGGCATGATTTCTCCAAGCTTACCAAATCTATCTGCATTTTCAACTTTTTTATCTTGCCAAGGAGCTTCATAACCTGCTAATTCTTCAGGAGTTATATTTCCTATATAAGTTTGGTTTGGAGGATAACTAACAACTTCCTCGAATGAACGAATATGCTCTGGTAATTTTTTCAGATATTCAGAATCAGGATTAACTATTCTCTCTGATGTCTGAGTTGTTCCATTATGAATAATCATATCTGGTGTATGTGCAAGAATATAACCTGCACCTTTTAATACTGGATAAGACATGTATTTCCACCTCCGAATAATTTTAAATTGTCTTAACTCTTTTATTAATTCATAAAACCAATAATAATTATATCATAACATGCAAAATAACTCTAATTAATAGAGTTTATAGCGATTGTTATTCTAATATTATTTTTCTATATTATTGATTAAAGAATTATTGTGACTAAAAAGTCACTAAGTACAAATTAATTTATTAAAAAAGGGTGGTAAATAACCACCCCAAAAGTAAATTTATATTAGTCTTCGAATACAGTTTGTCCGTCAACTTCAGTTGTAAGAGCTTTTATAGCCTTATCAATAATTCCTCTTCTAAGAGCTTTTTCCTCTTCATTATTTAAACTTGGATTTCCAAGTGGATGAGGAATAGCTATTGCTGGTACTATTCTATTAGCTCCAACAGTTAATGAAATTGGTACTACAGTACAGATATGAACTACTGGTAAACCAGTCTTCTCTATCTCTTTTACCATCGTTGCCCCGCAACGTGTACAAGTACCTCAAGTAGAAGTTAAGATAACTGCATCTACTCCATCTTCAACTAGTTCCTTAGCGATATCAGCTGCATATTGTTTTGCACTAGCAACTGCAGTACCGTTACCTGTAGTTGAGTAGAAGTATCTATGAAGTGATCCTATTTCTCCATTCTTTTCCATTTCTCTTAAAATGTCAACTGGGATAACTCTATCAGGGTCCTCATTAGCATAAACTGGGTCATGACCACCATGTGCAGTTTCATGAGTTTCTGATGTTAAGTCATCTAATCCATCTATATCGTATTTTCCATACTTAGATGCTGATGAAGATTCTATATGATCTGGATTTCCTTTTGGAACTATACCTCCAGAAGTTACTATAGCAATCTTTGCTTTAGTTATATCAGCAATCGCCTTTCCTGGTTCAACTCTGTCGAAGTCAGGCATAGGGAATTCTGTAACGAAATCTTCACCCTTAAGTTTCTTAATGAGCATATCAACAGCTCTTGCAGAACCTCTTTTATCTTCAAATATATTCTTTCTAACACCTCTTGCTATATAGCCTTCTTCATCAGGTGTTCCAATCTCTTCTCCCTTAGCTAATTTAAGAGCTAATTGAGACATTGATTTTACAGCACCTCTCATTCCTGCAGCACTGTTCTTAGTAGATACCATATATACGTTTTTCTTAAACATATCAGCTCCAGGGTTTTCAACATACATTCCTGTAAGTGATGGTATTCCTAATTCGTCTTGCACTGCAGTAGCTATAGTTCCACAAGCAACTCCGTATCTACCAGCGTTGAAAGCCGGTCCAGCTATAAATAAATCTGGATTGTATTCTTTAACCATTTCAAGAACTTTCGCTTTTGCTTCTTCCAAGTTTTCGTTGAAGTATGTGTCTCCACATATTACTGTAGCAACTATTTCAGCCTCATCTTTGAAGTTTTGCTTGAAAGCTAAACCAGGTCCTATTACTTCTTCTTTAACAACCGGTTCGAAATCAGCTTTTTCTTCTCCACCAATTCCACCGAAGAACTGGTTTATATAGTGTACAACCTTGATTTTACTCATAATAACCCTCCTCTCAGAATATTTTATATTCCGCCTAATCTATAATTATTCTGCATCTCTAACATCGTGCATTGCTTCTATTATTTCATCTACATCTAGAACCATTTCCATCATTCCTATTTGGTCATCATAGATATCTTCATCTACAACATCTTTGAATTCTGGTTCTACAGCGTGATAAACTTCGAGTCCTAACTGAACTCCTGTTAATGGACCTGCAAACGTAGGGTCTCCTAATCTAACTGTTTCTGCAGCTAATGCAGCTGATTCAGCTTCCGCTGCTCCAACTATAACTACTATATTTTCAGCTCCGTGCTTCTCAGCTAAATCTTTCACCCTTTGTTGATTTTCTAAGTCCATTGATCCTGCAGCCGTTCAGACAAAACACTCTGTTGATGAGAAAACAACTTCTGTGTCTTCTATCGGCTTTAGGCATTCTTCGATAGCTGGTCCTGGTATACCATCTCTATCGCCTATTACGATAACTTTTTTATCAGTAAATACGCTCATCTTCTTACATCCTTTCATAATATATTTTTTTATTGTTATAATATTGTCGAATATTTCTATTCTAGAATTAATATCCTCTAGCAGTAAGTTTGTTAAATCCTAACTCATTAGTAGCTCCTGTTATTGCTTGAAGCTCTACAGTTATTGTTCCATCTTCTGCTAAACTTCCATCAAAACCTCCAGCTATAGTATCAACTGGATCTAGATATCCTATTACTTTATCTAATTTAGGAAGCTTTATAAGCTCATTAGCATTTCCTCCTGTAACAACAGCATTTGCTGATTCATGAGCGTCTGCTAATGATTGAGATGCTCCATCTCTTCCTGCATACTCGTCAGTAACTATAACAGTTTTTATTCCTTTTCCTTCTATCTTCTTACAGTTCATGATTAAATCAGTATCTGGATTTCCAAATCCTTCCTGAGAAATTATAGCTCCATCAAGACCTATAAACTCAGCTAATTGTGATGTCCAGTTTGATGATCTCTCTTTATCTGCAAGATATACGTTCTCGTTAGTTATTATCATACCAACGAAATTGAATTCTTCTCCGTGTTTTGCAAACATATCCTTAACTACTGGATTGTTTTGGTGATGATAAGTTGTGTTCTTATCACATGCAGAAACACAGTTACCACTTATTATAGCTCCATCCATAACTTCTGTTGGAGATATTAATGTTGGTAATACTTGCTTAGCATCTACACCGTAAACATAAGTGTCATGCATAAGCCCTTGACTTTGAAGCATTTGCACATATGCCACTTTTGGAAGGTCTGGGTATTGTTCCACACCCTTTAGAAGTGGTTGAGTTTCATAAACTTCTACCTCATCAGGTTCTACATCTCTTCCTGCTTCTCCTAGATATACTGAAGCTTTCAGTCCAGCCTTTCTTAATGCTTTCTCATGAGCATGCTGATCAAGTCCCTCAACCGGCTCTATTATAAGCACTACGTTGTTAAGCTGTGAAAATGGTGTATAATCAGCTCCTGGACCTGTCATATCAATTATTCCTTCCTGGAATGCTACAACTTTTCCTGTAGTTACAACAGCTGAGCCTTTCAGCACATTTGTTTTTCCTGAGCCTACAGTGTCAACTTTTGAGACTACTCCTGGGAATAGACCTCCATTACCTTCAACTTTAACTCTTGGTTCTATAACGTCTTTTACAGGAGTTATTCTTATACTCTCTCCTGGTCTAGCTAGTTCAACTTCAACACTAGCTATGTGTTCGTCATTTGAAACTTCAGCGATAAGCTCCTCTTTATTTACATAAAGAACACCATTATCTACTTTAGTTTCGCTGCCAAATTGAACGTCTTTAATTAAGATATTTCCTAATTCTAAACGCAATATGCTCACCTCCCAATTATATTTATTAAATCGTCAATTAAGACGTATTTTATATTATAATCACCCTCACAATTTTTAATATTGTTCGGGGTATTAGCAAATTAAAATACAGGATCAATATTCGATTTCAAGTGATTGTCATTAAATTAACAATCTTGACCGATAACTCCTGTAATACTTTACTAGCCTCTTATCTTTAAGGCATCGTCTATTATAGAATAGTCTATTTCTTTAAAATCTTCTTTGGCTTTATCTAACCAGTTCGGTGTAGCTCTATCCTTTAAGAATTTTTCAGCAACTCTAATGCTAGATTCTATTATCTCTAGGGATTCAAAATCTAGACCTTTGCAAGTATCGGATACAATTACACTCTTATATGGAGTCTCATTCGGTTTTATACTACCTGATAGAGGATGTGTATACAATTTAAAACCTAAATGTACCATATCTCTAATCTTTTTTAATACTCCAATATAATCAGTATCTAGATATTCCAAATTATAATTTTCAGAGAACATATCTCTTACTTTTGAATTATTAGTTATAATTTTTATTCCCATAATTTCTCCTCTTTTTTGAAGAAAATATTTTTGATGCTCTCTATTGAAAAGATTAATCTCATAGATCTTTTCTATAATCCCATTATAGTACACTTGTCTTACTTAAACAAGTATTTTTTTTAAAAATATGCTTTCATTTATAAATACATTAAATTAGTAATAGTCTCAATCAGATTATTATAATACTATTTAATTTTTAAAAAAGCTCTTATACTTTGAAATTTTTTCAAATTATAAGAGCTCTATAATATATCTTTTTTAAAAGAAGCTTTCTTCTCTCTGCTTCTCTACAACTTCTACTATATATTGCGAAATATTTACCGAATGATCTGATACTCTCTCAAGATTAGCGATTAAATCAAGATATACAATACCAGAGCTAGGATTACAGAGATATTTATTTATTCTTTCTATATGGCTTGCTCTATAGAATTTCTCCAATTTATCTATCTCGGCTTCACCCATTATGACTTCTTTTGCTATATCTTCATCGGCTTTTTTAAATGCCAATAGAGAATTTTTATATAAATCAATAGTCTTATCGAATAACATATCTAATTCTTTTTTTGCCTTATCAGAAAAATTCAAATTATTCTCTATAGCATATTGTGTCTGATCAGCAATATTCTCTGCATGATCTCCTATTCTTTCAATATCGGTCATCGCATTGAATAGAGTCATAATAACTCTGTGCTGAGCATTAGTGAGACTTAAATTGCTGACTTCTGCAAGATATCTTGTCGTCTCCGTCTGTATTGCATTTATTAGCTTTTCTCTTTCTTTTATCTTATTCGTCAATTCATAATCCATATTTTTAAAGGCTTCTTTTGCAAGCTCAATATTTTCTAAAGCCTTCTTTCCCATTCTTAAAACCTCTTTAGATCCTTGAGAAACTGCTAGTGAAGGAGTCTCCATTAGACGATAGTCTATGTACTTCATAGTCTTCTCCTTCTCTACACCAGTCTTTATTATCTTCTCTGCTGCTTTTACAATTAAAGCTGCAAATGGGAATTGTATTACTATATTTAATAGATTGAATAATGTATGAGCATTCGCTATCTGTCTAGAAACATCTCCTGGTGATAGATAGAGAACGAACAATTCTACAGGCTTTCTCAATATCGTTATAAATATTATTGTACCTATTAAATTAAATAGAAAATGCATAAGTGCTGCCTGCTTTGCAACTCTACTAGCACCAATACTAGAAAGCATAGCTGTAGTAGTAGTACCAATATTATCTCCAAATAATATCGGCAATGTCATATCTATATCTAAAAGCCCTTGACTTGCAAGTGCAAGTAATAATCCTATCGCCGCACTACTACTCTGCAATATAGTAGTGAGTAAGAATCCTACTAGCATTCCAATAAAAGGGTTTTTCAAACCAGATAGTAGATCTATGAACATCTGTGAACTACTTAATGGCTTTAAAGATGATGACATCATTGACATACCTATGAAGAGTACACCAAAACCTATAATAATTTCTGATATATCCTTCATCTTACTCTTCTTACTAGCAAGAGAAAGAACTACCCCTAAACCTACTGCTAATGGAGCTATTCCAGCTAAGTCAAACGCAATTAACTGAGCTGTTACAGTAGTACCAAGATTGGCACCCATAATAACGCCAATAGCTTGTTTCAATGTCATTATACCGGCATTTACAAACCCGACTACCATAACTGTTGTAGCACTAGAGCTTTGAATAACCATAGTTACGATAACCCCTACTAATACGCCGATGAATCTATTTTTTGTAAGTATTTCAACTAGCTTTTTTAATTTGCTTCCTGCAGATCTTTGAAGCGCACTTCCCATTAGATTCATCCCATATAAGAAGAGACCGAGTCCACCAATAACACCAACTGCTATCCCCACTGTCGAAACCTCCTAAAGTATATATTTTAAATACCCAATTTAATAATACTATATATTTTATGCAATTATGTTAAATCCATGTTAAATCTTTTATTTTTATAATATTTTTATATTATAATCCGCTATATATAATCTAATATAAGTTTCCATTTATCTTTTAATTGCTCTAAATTATACCTTGCATTAGCAGGACTAGTAGATGGTAATAGAACTATATCTATATCAAAATGCTTTTTTACTATATCATGAGCTTTTTTCCCATTTGCAAAAACTTTCTCTATAGATGAATTTTTTAAAATTGGCTCTAAATCACTCGGCTCTATAGACTTCATACTTGAATCACTAGAACCTATTATCTCACATGATTTCGCTGCATCGTATATAGCTATTCTATTTCTTATCAAAAACTCCTTCTTATCTTCTATCGTCTCAGGAACTGTCTGTTCTAATATCTCTGCTAATAATTTCCAAAATCTATTTCTAGGATTTCCATAATAGAATTGATTTTCTCTAGATATTACTGAAGGAAATGAACCTAGAATCAATATTTTTGAATCCTGATCGTAAACAGGATCAAAATTATGAGCAATAAAATTTAATTCATTCATAAAATCCTCCTTAAACTAATCCTAAGAAATCATTCTGTCTTAATGCTTCATATAGAACTATAGCTACAGTATTAGAAAGATTCAAAGATCTTGCTTCTTCAATATTTAACATTGGAATTCTCATACAATAGTCCTTATATCTCTGATGTATTATATCTGGAAGACCAGCTGTCTCTTTTCCAAAGACTATATAATCGTCATCATTGTATTCAAAATCTGAATAATCTTTACTCCCTTTAGTAGTTGCAAAAATATATCTTTTACCCTTTGTTTTTTCAAAGAATTCATCAAGATTTTCATATATATTCAAATTAAGTAAAGGCCAATAGTCAAGTCCTGATCTCTTTACATGTTTTGAATCTATAGAAAATCCCATTGGCTTAATTATATGAAGTCTTGTCCCAGTTACTACACATGTTCTAGCAATATTACCAGTATTCTGTGGAATCTCGGGCTGATACAATACTATATTAAACATAATTCACACCTCATATTATTCTAAATTTGTCTAAAATGCTCACAGATATCTGTTAGATTACATTCTTCACAAAGCGGCCTTCTAGCTTTACAAGTTCTCCTACCATGAAATATTATAAGATGATGAGCTCTACTCCATTTACTCTCATCTATATTATTCATCAAATCCCTCTCAGTATCTAGAACATTATCTGCATTAGCAAGACCTATTCTATTAGATACCCTAAAGACATGGGTATCAACAGCAATGGCATTTTTATTAAAAGCATTACTAAGTACAACATTAGCAGTCTTTCTCCCGACCCCAGGTAATTTTTCTAAATCCACTCTATTATCCGGTACTTTAGAATCAAATTGCTCTACTAATAATCTACAAGTATTCAATATATTCTTACTCTTATTTCTATAAAACCCTATAGTTCTAATCTTATCTTCTAACTCTTCAATGCTAAGTGTTAAAAACTTTTCAGGTGTATTATATTCTTTAAATAATTCCCCAGTTACAATATTCACCCTCTTATCTGTTGATTGTGCGGATAGAATTGTAGCTATTAATAATTCGAATGGACTACTATGAACTAATTCACATTCCGCATCTGGATACCTCTGTTCTAATCTATTTAAAACCTCATCTATTTCCCTTTTTGATAACATAAAATTCCTCAATCCTCTTCAATTCATTAATATTTTCTTCTAAATATCTACCTGATGCTTTTAATATAATAGCTTCTAGATCTAAATATCCATGCATATAAAGAGCCCAGATAGAATATTTTCTTATCATTTCACTTGAGTCCTTTAACAATTCAATCAGTATATCTTTAGATTTTTTATTTACTATCTTAGAGAGAAGAATCACTGCATTTCTCCTTATTATATTCTTTCCTCTCCAAGAAAAAGCCTTATCACCATACTTTCTCTTGAATTCTTTATTGCTAATAAATATGATATCTTCAAGATCTATATCAATAATCTCTTTCTCATCTTTTTTAATAGCATTTCTATTATATGGACAAACATTCTGACATATATCACAACCATAGAGTGTATTTATCTTCTCTCTTAAATCGAATGGTATATCTTCTTTTGTCTGAGTGAGATATGAAAGACATCTTTTCGCATCCATATCATTATTATCTCTTAATGCATTAGTAGGACAAGATTTTATGCAGAGATTGCAATTAATACATCTATTTTCTAATATTCTATTCTTACCCCATAGTTCTGAAATATCTATATCGATTATTATAAATCCTAAAAAGATAAAAGAACCGTATTCTTCATTAATTATTGAATTGTTTTTGCCAAAAAATCCTATGCCTGCTTCAGCTGCTATTTCTCTATCGACTAAAGGTGTTGTATCTACACCTTTAAAATAATTGAATTCATACCCTTCTTCATTAAGTGCTTTTATTAAAGCATCCATCTTTTCATTCAATATAAGATGATAATCTCGTCCTATTGCAGATTTCGAAACCCTTCCTTTAAGTTCTGCATCTATAGATTCTATATTAAAATTATATGATATTCCTATAGATATTATATTCTTCCAACCTGGCAATATCGACTCTATATCTAATCTCTTATTTATATCGAATTCAAATTCAGTATGGTAATTTTTTTCTCTTCTCTTAACAAGCCTCTTATATATCTTATCGATATCATAATTTTTCGTTATCCCAATAATATCTATACCTATTTTTCTTAAAATAGTATCCAATCTATTTTTTTGCATTTCTAATCATTTCAATCTCTCTTCTATAGCCTGATAATTCGTTTGGAGTCTCTAATATAAATATCTTATCCTTTAATCTCTGATTATTTATTATATTTACAAAGGTCTCAAATCCTAAACTACCATCTCCAATTTTTTGATGCCTATCTTTATTAGAGTTGAATTCTGTCATACTATCATTTAAATGTATTACCTTTAATCTATCTAATCCTATTATAGTATCGAATTCATCTAAGACTCCTTCTAGATTATTTACTATATCGTATCCTGCAGAATATATATGACAGGTATCTAAACAAACACCTAAATTATCAGAATATTCAGTATAATTGATTATCTCTCTTATCTCTTCAAAATTTCTTCCCATCTCTGTTCCTTTTCCAGACATAGTTTCTAATAGAATCATAACTTCTTCTTTTTCATCTAATACATTATTTAAGCCTTCTGATATTCGTTTAATCCCATATTCTGGACCTTTTTTGAGATGATTTCCAGGATGCAATACTATATATCCTGCTGGCGTTTCACTCATCCTTATTAAATCTTCTTTTAAAACTCTAATGGCTATTTCAAAAGTATCTTCTTTATGAGAAGCTAGATTTAAAATATAGGGTGCATGAGCTACAATATCTGATATATCGTTTTTTTTCATTATACTTTCTAATTTTTCTATATCTTTAAAATCTAATGCCTTAGCCTTTGTCCCTCTAGGATTTCTAGTAAAAAACTGAAAGGTATTTGCTCCTATTTCTACTGCCATATCCCCCATTTTCTTATATCCTTTTGCTACGGAAAGATGTGAACCTATTTTCATTTAATCAACCCCATTTAAATAAAAGTCTAATATTTCTTTCAATAATAAAAGAATATCATATAATAACTATATATTTAAGTTAAAATAGCAAAAGATTATTAAGTTTGAATCCTTTTATTCTAAAATATGATATTATTTATATAATATGGAATGGAGGTTATCTATTCGTTATGAATACAAAATATGATAGAGGAATAATAGTATCTACAATAATCCTATGTATATTAGGACTTTTCATGGTATATAATACGACTCATTTAATAGATCATAATAAGCCTTATCTAATAAATCAGCTCTTAGCTACTATTATTGGAATTATAGGTATAATTATTATACAGAAGATAGATATTGAAATTTTTGAAAGACTATATATATTAATTTATATCTTATCGATTTCAATCTTAATATGGGTGTTGTTATCAGGCACTGGATCGAATGAATGGGGTGCTCAGTCTTGGATTAGATTTAAATACTTTGGTTTTCAACCATCGGAATTGACTAAATTGGGGTTTATACTTTTCTTTGCAAGTTATTTTTCGAAATACGATCATAAGATAAATGAACCGCTATTTCTTCTCCTAACTACTTTATTATTGGCAATTCCAATAGTATTGATTCTATTACAACCTGATTTCGGTACGGTCATAGTATATCTCTTCGTTTTTGGAATAATACTATTGAGTACTGGTATAAGTAAGAGATTTTTAGCATTCGGTATGAGTATTCTAACTATTGCTTTGCCGATTATATGGTTGAATCTATCCGATTATCAAAAGAAGAGAATCTATGTTTTCTTAGATCCAAATTACGATATTGAGGGCTCGGGCTATCAAGTCTTCATATCGAAGGAAGCGATAAAATCTTCCGGTTTTCTAGGTAAGGGGCTTTTAAGAGATAATAGTGAAGTCTTTTTGAAAGTTCCTGAAAATCATAATGATTTCATCTTTCCCTCGACTATAGAGAGTTTTGGTATACTAGGTGGAATTATTTTAATACTATTGTTTTTATTTTTAATTTATAAAATATTCAAATATGGTAAATTACAAGAAAATTCTTTTCAAAAATATGCTCTCTACGGCTTTTCATCTATGCTATTTTTTCATTTCTTTGAAAATATAGCAATGACTATTGGCGCTATGCCTATGACTGGAATACCTCTTCCATTCATATCTTATGGTGGAACTTTTCAGCTCTCTAATATGCTTTTAATCGGTCTTTGTTTAAAGTTCATAAAAAATAGAAAGCCCCTTAGTTATAATAACTAAGGGGCTATTTTTATTTTGCATATTGAACTGCTCTTGTCTCTCTTATTAGATTGACCTTTATATGGCCAGGATAAGCGAGTTCAGATTCTATCTTCTTCACTATCTCTCTAGCAATTATCACTGCTTCATCATCGCTTACTATTTCTGGTTGTACCATTATTCTTATCTCTCTTCCAGCTTGTATTGCAAACGATTTTTCTATACCATCGAAAGAATTTGCTATTTCTTCTAATCTCTGCAATCTCTTAATATAATTCTCTAATGTCTCTCTTCTAGCACCAGGTCTTGCGGCCGATATAGCATCAGCTGCCTGCACAATAACCGCCTCTAAGGTCTCTGGTTCAACATCTCCATGATGGGCTTCAATTGCATGTATTACTTCTTTGCTTTCCTTATATTTTCTAGCTAAATCTACACCAATAGCCACATGAGGCCCTTCCATTTCATGGTCTACTGCCTTACCAATATCATGTAATAATCCACCTCTTCTAGCGATTTTTACATCTGCGCCTAATTCTTCTGCCATATAACCAGCTATATGAGCAACTTCTATCGAATGTTTCAATATATTCTGTCCATAACTAGTTCTATAAGTCAATCGACCTATCAATTTCACTATTTCTGGATGCAGCCCATGGACTCCTGCTTCAAGAGCCGCTTGTTCTCCTTGTTCTCTCATATAACTTGCTATTTCTTTCTTAGCTCTTTCAACCATCTCTTCAATTCTAGCAGGATGAATTCGTCCATCTATTATCAATTTCTCTAGAGCAATCCTAGCAACTTCCCTTCTAAGTGGGTCGAAGCCAGAAAGTATAACCGCCTCAGGAGTATCATCTATTATTAAATCAATACCTGTAAGCGTTTCTAAGGTTCTAATATTTCTACCTTCTCTACCTATTATTCTACCTTTCATATCATCACTAGGTAGACTCACTACTGATACTGTAGTCTCTGCTACATGATCTGCAGCACATCTCTGTATAGCATAAGTTATGATTTCTCTTGCTTTTTTATCTGCCTCTTCTTTTGCTTTCATTTCCATATCTTTTATCATAATAGCAGTATCATGAGTTATATCTCTTCTAACCTCATCTAGCAAGATATCCTTAGCTTCTTCTCTAGTAAGGCCTGAAATTCTATCTAATTCATCTTTCTGTTCATCGTATAATTTTTCTACTTCAGACTCTTTAACCTCTACTTCTTTTAATCTCTTAGATAGGTATTCATCTTTTTTCTCAACAGAATCAGATTTTTTCTCTAAATTTTCTTCTTTCTTCAATAGTCTTTTTTCTTGTGATTGAATTTCAGCTCTTCTCTCTTTAGTTTCAATTTCTAATTCATTTCTCATCTTATGAATTTCTTCTTTTGCTTCTATTAACATTTCTTTTTTCTTTGTTTCAGCTTCTTTTTTTGACTCTTCTATTATTAAACTAGCCTTATTCTCAGCTCCACCAATTTCTTTTTCGGCAATCGATTTTCTTATAAAAAATCCTATTCCGAGACCTAAAGCTATGCATACAATTCCAATAATAATCGTTATAACGATAGCGTACACCTCCTATAAAATTTTCAAAATTCAAACTACTCAAATTTATCTCGAATGGATAAAATATAAAGTAATTATCCTAAGATATGGTTTATTTCTATACAATAATATAATCTAATTCTAATACTTTTATACTCTTCTGTCAATATCATATAAGCTCTATACTTGTATTTATCCGAGTTCACGAACTGTGATTAAATATACTATTTGAATTGAAATAATTTAATAATCAAATATAGTCTTATAATATTAAAAAAAATAAAGCCCTGAAGCCATTTAGTCTATTGGCTTCAGGGCAATAAATATATTAATACTTATTTATTTTTCTTCAAATACTACTAGTTTATTCTCATCTAAAACTCTTAACATAAGTGATTCTGTAACGAATAATTGTACAGTACTATCTAATTCTCTTTCATATCCTATAGATAGATCTTGTCCTATTGTAAATTCTATATCATCCGATTTATGAGGTAGTAATAATGCACCTTTAATTACTTTAGATCTTATTATCTCTCCACCTATTAGATCTTCTACTATTTTTATAAGATGTGCACCTTCAAATACTACATTCAGTCTATTATAAACTTCTGTTGATACTATTAGATCGAATGGCATCTCTCCGTATGAACTGAATAGAGTATATTTTCCTTCTCCTATAGCATTCAAAATATCATTGCCTTCTTTTCCTAATTTTAATCTATGACCTGCAACCTCACATAAGCCTTCTATATCACCATTCTTATAGCCATTATATAATAGATTTTCTTCGAATAATGCTAAATCTTCACATGCTAGTTCAAGATTTGTAAAGTCTATATCTTTTGCACCTCTTTGAATATTATCTAATTCCCATTTATTCAATTCAAAGCTAACTCTAGCTTCTACTAAAGGTTTTACTTTATATACTCCTGTTCCAACATTTTTATTATCAGATGCTCTATCAAGTTCTTCTAATCTTCCTTCTACTACTGCGGAATAATCCCAGCCTTTAGGTCCATTAATCTTTAGTGCTTTTCTTCCTGATAAGACTTTTGTTAAAACTTCTTTCGCTGTATCATCTATCTCACTCCATGCTTCTTGTGAAATTGGAGCAATTTCTCTTTTTAAAATATCCATATTTTCCTCCTATTTTCTAATTTATATTATTTCAATTATATTATTTTCTATAATTCACCGATACCTAGACTGCTCTTCGAGTCACTATCGCCTTCTTCTTCATCGCCTTCTTCTTCAAGCTCCATTATAGGCTTATCTTTAAACAGATATGTTCTCATCTGCTCATCCCAACCATCTTGATTACGTCTTAGCCACTCTAAAGTCATCATAGCATGCTCTATCTCTTCTACTGCATTATGCCACATTATATCCTTTAGTTCTTGATCATTCGCTACAGCAACTCTCTGCATATACCAGTCTACTGCTTCTATTTCCTCTTTTAAACTATTTATAGCACGAATAATATCCCTCTCTTTAGCACTTAATTCTTGTGCCGGTTCATGATAATCGTTCGCCATTAAAATACACCTCTCTAAAATTATATTTTCATCATATTAAAGATTATACCCATTTTTTATTCAATAAACACTTTTTTTTAAATTTTTTTATGCCTTATAATCGACACATGCTCTACTCTCTACAACTTCTCTCATATAGTCGACTATAGGTAGATGTTCAGGATGTTTTTGATAATACTCTAAGCCTTCTTCATCTTTAAATTCAGTATATAAAACTAAATCATAGTTCCCGGTTAATCCATCTATATTTACTCCTAATTCTAAATCAATTATTGATTCTATAATATTTTTTAATCCTTCTATCTTCTCTTTTGCTTCTAAAATATTTTCTTTTTTGGATTTACCATTTGCATTTTCTTTAAAATTCCACATTACAATATGTTTAATCATAATTTCTATTCTCACCTCTATACTATTTTATCATATTTTATAATATTTTTATAAAAAAATCGGGCAACTAATTTAAAATTAGCCACCCGATTAATAATATTTTAATCTATTCTTATTTTACAAATTCTAATGTATATCTTGTAGTATTATATCTATTCTCAGATATTACAACGAATTTTTCTTCTTCTGTTACTAAATCAAGTTTATTATCCTTAGTTATCAATGCATCATCGAATATAGGCTCAATTCCTTGAACATCGTATACTTGATTAGATCCATCTTTTGCAACTATCATTTCAATTAAATCTGATGCCATTAAGCCATTTACTGGCTCAACTAATTTAATAACCTTATTGATATTATCAATTTCTTTAATAATAGAATTCATTTCTTTAGCTTCTATCTGAGTTGAGATGCTCTTACCACTATTATCTTCCATTATCACATAGGATTTAGATTCTGAGCTATCTTCTGATATAACTTTTATAATATCTCCAAAACAAGCTATAGCATTTTCATCCTTAGGAAGCTTATTATTGTAATAAGAGTCATTAAGTGAAAACTTAGCGTCTGAACCATCTTCTAACTCTAACTCTTCTAGTATTTCTGCTCCAGTAGCTCCTGCTTTTATGAATATGATCTCAGCTCCATTTTGTAGATCTATTCCTCTTACATTTTCATTCAATCTCACAAGAGTTAAATTCGTTTCACTACTAGATTTGATTTCATTTTCTAAACTTCTTAAAAGCTCTTCATAATTTAACGAGTTCGTTAATGTCTTCGGTGTAATCATATTGTTCATCATTCTAAACATTTTATACACACCCTTTCTAAGTAGATTATCTTTGTTCTTAGCTTAATTATAATACTTTTTACAGTATTTATCAAGGGAAAAGTCGCATTTTGTCGTTTTATACAATTGCTTTTAATAAAGATTCAATATAAGATTTTTGAATACTAATGGTCTTTTTTTCTCTTTTTATCTTAGATATAAATATTAAAATAGTATTCTTTTCAGGTATTATACTCATGTATTTATCATCTATACCAATAGCAGAATATACTTTATACCCTTTTATATTCTTAAACCATGCTTGATAAGTATAATAGCCGTAGTTCTCTGCTTTTATCTGTGGCTTAAATGATGCTTTAATATAATCTTCTGATAAAATTCTCTTCCCTTTTACAATTCCTTTATCCAAAATCATTCTACCTATTTTTAATAAATCGTTTGCAGATAGTCTAAGAGCAAAAGAACCCATATTATTTCCCTTAGGATCTATATCCCAAGTCCTCTTGCTTTTATAAAGTCTATCTTCTATATAATAGTCTATTTCTTCAGAATCTTTATCATAATCTATTCCCAATGGATTAAAGAGATATTCTATAGCAAAATCTTCTAAACTCATATCTGCACTATCCGATATTATCTTGCCTAGAAGATGAGATGAAGCTCCTCTGTATTCAAATTTACCGATTTTTTCTTCTAAGACTTCACTATTAGATATTGTATCTATCCAATCATTAGAATTATAGAGAAGATTTTCAGGACAATTTATGCCACTACTCATAGTCAGAAGTGATTCTATGCTTATTCTCTGATCTATATCGTATTCTCTTATATAGTGATTAGCAGGATCTTTTATATCTTCAATAATTCCATTAGTTTTTGCTATCCCTATTAAAATTGCAATTATAGTCTTAGTTATAGAGTTTATCGGAACTTTTTTATCTATATTGCCAAATGATTCTATAATTTTATTATCTCTATATAATATTTTAGCTTCTAAATTTTCAATCTTCAATTCTCATTCCACCTTCTATAATCTGAACTGTAGGATTTTTCAATACTTTTTTAGCTACCTCTATTATCTCTTCTGTTTTTAAACTGTCAATGATCTCTAAATTTCTTTCAAATTCATATATATCTCTTCCATCTAATATTTGAGATATTAGATAGTCTGAAGTATTCTGTGGATCTAATAATGTAGAAGCAAGAGCCGTCTTTATTATCTTCTTCATCAATTTAACCGATTTTTCATTGACTAGTTTGCCTGATTTTACTTCTTTTATAGTATTATCTATTATTTCTTTAGCCGATAGTATATTATCCCTAGAGAGTTCAGTATAGATATAGAGAAGCTTTACATCTTCAGAATTATCTAAATCGCTATAGACTTCATATGTCATTCCTTTTTCTTCTCTGAGTCTTTTAAATAAATGAGAATTAGAGTTTTCTCCTAAGCTATAAGATATTATACTTAATGCTAACTCTTCTCTAATACTCAAATTCTCATAAGAATAGAGATATAGAATATTGCTTATATCGAATTCCTGACTATATATTGAATATTCTTTCGATATGTTTTTTTCTCTTTTAATATCTAATAATTTAACTTCTCTTTGATCCCAAGTCTTAAAATACTCTTCTACTTTTGAGAAAACATATTCATCATCGAATGAAGAAGCTATTACTATTACAGTATTATTAGGTAAATAGTATTTTTCATAGTATTTCTCTACATCTTCTACAGAATATCTGACTATATCTTCTATCTCTCCAGCTATATCCCATCTTAAAAAAGAGTTTAAAAAAGCCTCTTTTGAAATTCTATAATAAGCATATTCTTCTATATTATCTAGATTCGACTTTATTTCTGATATTATTACTTCCTTTTCTTTTAAGAATTCCTCTTCTGGAAATATTGGATTTACTATAATATCTGAAAGAATCTCTAATGCGTTTTCAAACTCTTCGTTTAATGCCATAAATTTAAATACGGTATCTGAATATGATGTAAAGGCGTTAGAATATCCAGCTAATTCTTCTATATCTTCATTTATCATAATATTATCTCTCTTCTTAGTTCCTTTAAATACCATATGTTCAAGAAAATGAGATAATCCTTTTTCTTCATATCTTTCATATTTAGATCCTATTTTTATGCCAAGATTTAAAGAGAATAGTTCTGTATTCGTATTTAGATGATATACTTCTATTCCATTCACAGTTTTATAAGAATTGTATTTAAAATGTTTTTTCATATTATCTCCTATTATTAAATTAAGAGTCCAAACTATAAAAATAGCTTGGACTCTTAAAACTAATTGAATTTATTTAATATCATAGAATTTAGCTTTTTCTTCTATTTCTCTCTGTCTCTCTTTATATTCTATAATCTTTTTCCCATTGACAACCGATTTAATTATTATAGCTAATATCGGGCCTAAGATAACACCTAAGGGTCCTATAAATATAGAACCTAGTACTGTAGCTATGAAAGTATATAGTGGTCTAAGTCCTATATTGTTTCCAACTATCTTAGGCTGTATAAATTGTTTAAATATCGTTATGCCTACATATAGTATTGCTATCTTAAAAGCAATATCCTTAGATCCATCAAAAAATTTATATATAGCCCACGGGATCATAATAATGCCACTTCCAAATACAGGGATAGCATCTAATAAAGCTATTCCTAATGCCTTTAAACTACTATATTCTATTCCTATATATTTTAATCCTAATAATAGAACTAAGAATGTTATTATAAATAATATTATCTGAGCTCTAATATAGTTTTTTATTCCTTTAGATGTATCTATTAAAATTTGTAAGAATAGCTCTCCCATTACTAGCCTCCTAGATAAGCTTTTCTAATATCATCATTATTCATAAGATCTTTTGCATCTCCAGATGTCACTATCTGACCAGTTTCTAATACATACGCTCTATTAGCAATGGAAAGAGCCATATTAGCATTCTGCTCAACTAATAGAACTGTAGTTCCCTGTTCATTAACTCTCTTTATTATATCGAATATTTCTGCAACTAAAATAGGTGCAAGTCCCATTGATGGCTCATCCATTAAAACTATCTTTGGACTGGTCATAAGCGCCCTACCTATAGCAAGCATTTGCTGCTCACCACCACTAAGTGTACCGGCTAATTGTTTTCTTCTCTCCTCTAGTCTTGGAAAACTTTTATAAGCTCTTTCTAAGCCATTCGATATTGCCTCTTTATCGCTGAGTATATACCCTCCGAGCTCTAGATTATCCTCTACCGTCATATTTGGAAATATCCTTCTACCTTCTGGAACATGTGCTATTCCTTTTCTGACGATATTATGAGGATCTATACTTAAAAGATTCTCACCTTGATAATTTATAGAACCATTTCTCGGCTTTATTAATCCTGAAAGAGTCTGTAATATAGTAGTTTTTCCTGCACCGTTTGCGCCGATGAGAGTAACAATTTCTCCTGTATTAACTTCGAAACTTATCCCTTTTATTGCATTTATAACTCCATAATAAACTTCTAAGTCTTTTATTGAAAGCATCCTATTACCCCCTTATTCTCCTAAATACGCTTTTATAACTTGCGGATTATTTCTTATCTCTTCTGGTGTTCCCTGTGCTAATAAAACACCATAGTTTAAAACTACTATTCTTTCACAAATTCCCATTACTAGATTCATATCATGTTCTATCAATAAAATCGATACATCAAATTTATCTTTTATAAAAGATATTGTATCCATTAATTCCCTAGTCTCTTGAGGATTCATACCTGCTGCTGGTTCGTCAAGCATTAGTACTTTCGGATCAGTAGCTAAGGCTCTTGCAATCTCAAGTTTTCTCTGTCTACCATAAGGTAGATTCTTTGCAGTAACACCTGCAAGATGTTCCATATCAAAAATATCTAAAAGTTCTCTAGCTTTTTGATCGGCAATTCTCTCTTCCGTCCAGTATTTAGGTGTTTTTAATATACCTGAAAGGATGCTATAAGACATATTCTTTTGAAAAGCTATTTTTATATTATCTATTACAGATAATTCTCCAAATAATCTAATATTCTGAAAAGTTCTTGCAAGTCCTTTTGAAACTGTCTGATTAGGCTTTAATCCTAATATACTCTCCTCTTCGACAAATATATCTCCAGATGTAGGCTGATAAACTCCAGTCAACATATTAAATGTAGTAGTCTTTCCTGCTCCATTCGGTCCAATCAACCCTACTATCTCATTTTCAAATATCTCTAGATTGAATTTATCTACCGCTTTTAAACCACCAAATTGAATACCAATATTTTTAGCTTCTAATATTGCCATTATTCCTCACCTCCAAGACCTGATGTCTTAACATCTTCTTTAGATCTTCTTCCGAATAGAGAGAACTCTTTCGTCCCCAATAATCCCTTAGGTCTGAAAAGCATCATTACGAGCAATAATAATGCATATATTAAAAGTCTATAATCGGATAATCCTCTTAATAATTCTGGTAAAAATGTTAATATTATTGCCGCTATTATAGATCCTGTTATACTTCCCATTCCTCCAAGAACTACCATTACTAATATCTCGATTGAAAACATGAAATTAAACTTCTTAGGATCTAATACCATCATATAATGTGCGAATAATCCACCTGCTATTCCAGCAAAAAATGCTGAAAGTACGAATGTAAATATCTTATAGAAAGATGTATTTATCCCTACAGCTTCTGAAGCTATTTCATTTTCTCTTATAGATATTATACTTCTTCCATGTCTTGAATTCATAAGTGAAAATATAATCATAACTATTATAGCCATAATCCAATATATGTTTGTAAAATTCGAATAAGGCATTATTCCTCTAAGTCCTAATGCTCCTCCTGTTATATCTAGATTGACTAATATAACTCTTATTATCTCACCAAAACCTAATGTTATTATTCCTAGATAATCACCTCTTAATCGAAGTGCTGGCACTCCTACTACAAATCCGCATATCCCTGCTATTATACCACCTATTAACAATGAGATTAATAAAATTAAAGTATCTGAAATCTGCATATTCGTATTCATAGTGAAAATTGCTGAAGCATATGCTCCGACTGCCATAAAACCTGCATGGCCTAAGGTTAATTCTCCTAAGAATCCTGTTGTCATATTTAAGCTCGTAGCAAGTATTATATTTATACCTACTAGTATTAAAATACCTTCATAATATGAATCTATTATCCCAGAGCCCATAAGTAGTTTGAATACTACAAATAACAATATAACAGCAGCTAGATTCAATACATATCTCTTCTTATTATTTGTCATATCTTCCACCTACACTTTCTCTCTGGTATTTTTTCCGAATATCCCTGAAGGTTTTACTAATAAAACTATTATTAAAATTCCAAAAACTACTGCATCAGATAATTGTGAAGATATATATGATTTAGTCATACTCTCTGCTATTCCCATAACTACTCCACCAAGCATAGCTCCTGGTATAATTCCAATTCCTCCAAGTACTGCTGCAACGAATGCTTTAAGACCTGGCATCATTCCCATATAGGGATCTATTAGAGGATAGGCCATACTGTAAAGTATTCCACCTACTGCTGCAAGTCCTGAACCTATTGCAAATGTAACCGAAATAGTCTTATTTATATTGATTCCCATAAGGGTAGATGCTTGTGCATCTTGAGATGTTGCTTTCATTGCCTTACCATTTTTTGTCTTATTTACAAAGATTTCAAGTGCAATCATCAATATTACTGATATAACTATTGTAACTATAGTTATACCTTCAATCTGTAATCCCCCAATATTCAAGCTCGGTATATCCCAAGTCTGAGGGAATGGTCTTGGATCCGGTTTAAATAATACCATAAATAAATTTTCTAAAAATAAACTAACGGCTATAGCTGTAATCAATGCCGATATCCTCGGTGCTTCTCGCAATGGTTTATAAGCAAATTTCTCTATAATAACTCCTACTAGTACACATAATAAGACACTTATAATTATAACTAGCCAAATAGGAATTCCAGAACCTATTAGAAAATACGCAGAAAAGGCTCCTATCATCAATATATCCCCATGAGCAAAGTTTATAAGTTGTATTATTCCATATACCATCGTATAGCCTAGAGCTATAAGAGCGTAAATGCTACCAACATGCAGACCGTTTATCAACTGCTGAATAAATTTTTCCACATTTTCACTCCCTATCATAAAAAGGAAACTATAATATATTATAGTTTCCCTTAATAATGCAAAAACAAATTATTTTTCTAATTCTAATTTATCTTCTAATTTATAATTTCCTTTTTCAACTTTAATTATTGAAACTTCTTTTATAGGATCTCCATTTTCATCGAATTTAGTCTTACCTGAAACGAGCGGTAAATCCGTTTTCTTTATCTGATCTACTATTGCTTTTCTATCTGTACTTCCAGCTTTATCTATAGCTTCAAGCATAGTCTTAGCTGCATCGTATCCTAGTGCAGAGAATGATTTAGGCTCTTCACCATTATACTTATCTTGATATTTCTTAACGAAGTTTTGAACTATTTCATCTTTATCATCTGGTGAGTAGTGATTACTGAAAAATCCACCTTCTATAGATTCAGGGTCAATTTCAAGAACTCCATCCCATCCATCTCCACCAACTAGATCCGCATCTAATCCTGTTTCTTTAGCTTGCTTTCCTATAAGAGCTATTTCATTATAATAACCAGCTAAAAATACAACATCTGGATCTGCCGATTTTATATCAGTAAGAGCTGATTTAAAATCTTTATCTCCTGAGCTATATGCTTTTTCCTCTACAATCTCTCCACCGTTCTTCTCATAGTATTCTTTGAAAGTTTTAGCTAATCCTTGTCCATAATCTGTCTGCTCATTCAATATAGCAGCTTTTTTACCATTTAATTTTTCTAAAGAATATTTTGCAATTATCTGTCCTTGTTGTGAATCTGTAAAACATGAACGGAATACAGCATCTTTTCCTATTGTAATATCTTCTGCTGTACCTGTTGGTGTTATCATAGGTAGCCCATCTTTATCTGCTAATGGAGCTATTGCAAGTGTATTCGTACTTATAACTGGACCTATAATACCAGCTACATTGTCACTAGAAGTCAATTTTTTATAAGCATTTATAGCCTCAGCATTATCTCCCTTATCATCGTATACTACAGCTTCTATTTTCTTGCCATCTAGTATCCCGCCTGCTTCGTTATACTCTTCTATAGCTAGCTGTGCTCCATTAAGTGTAGCCTTTCCATAAACTGCAACTTGTCCAGTTTGTGGTGCTATAATACCTAATTTTACTACATCACCATTATCTGATGATGTACTTCCCCCATCATCTTTACTATCTCCACAGCCTGCTAATAATCCTATCGAAAGAGCTGCTATAGATACTAAAGAAATCATTCTTTTAAATCTCTTCATATGAATCCTCCTATTTTAATTTTGCATTATATCCAAAATTATATCATAGATTTTCATCAATTAACAGTATATTATAAGCTCAAAGATAGTAATATAAATAAAAAAAAGCATCTTAACGATGCTTATATTTAAATAGTATTTAAGAAAAATTCTTTAATAAATAAATCGATATAGCTATTACTAAAATTATAACTAATTGGAAAGATACAATTTTTTTATACTCTATACCGCTCGATATATGAAGAGAGTATGCTAATATATATATAGTCATAATCAATAGTCCTAAAGCTCCAAAATACCAAGGTAGTAAAATAAGAGCTATGACTATATAGACAAGTATTATACCTAGTATAGTGATGAAATTCGATTTCTTTACATAGTGTTCATATCTTTCATCTGCTCTTACCTCTTGATTCGCGTTTTTTGCCTTGCTTCTCATAAATAAACCTATTATCAAAACAATAAAAGCTGCTAATAATAGTACTGCTGAAGCCATAGTATTCATACCTTCATTCATTTATTAAACCTCCATTTATCTTATTTAGATTTCGATACGAGCATTTTAAAGAGCTTAAAATCCTTATTATCTTCTGTTCTAGATAGATGCTCTGGATGCCACTGTACTCCTATTCCAAATTTCTTTCCTTCTACTTCTACTGCTTCTATAACTGTATCAGCCGTTCTGGCAACTACCTTCAATCCATCACCTAGTTTCTTTATAACTTGATGATGATAGCTATTTATAAAATGCTTTTCTCCAAATAAATTGTATAATATGCTATCCTTTTCTATCGTTATGCTCTGAGTTCTTTCACAACTAAGTGCTAATTGATTATGCTGAATAGGTTCAAAGGCCTTAATCTCTGATAGATCTTGATAAAGTGTTCCTCCTCTTACTATATTCAACATCTGAAAACCTCTACAAACAGCAAGAAAAGGTTTATCTGTATCTAAAACCATTTCTATAAATCTATACTGATATTCGTCTAAATCTATAGATATCTTTCCTAAGCTTCTATTAGGTTCTTCATTGTATATTAATGGGTTTATATCTAAGCCTCCGGAGAAAATGAAGCCGTCGCATAGAGAAATCTGTTTATCTATATTTTCTTTAGAAGTTATTGGCAACATTATTGGTACTCCACCTGCTTTTTCAACTGCTTTAAAATAATTTACTGAAGTAGCCATCTTCGTTATAACTTCTTCGTTACTAGGTATTATATTTCTCATTATACCACTTAAAACTCCTATAACTGGTTTGCTCATTCTACTTAACTCCTTATATTTTATTAATATAGTATCCATCTACTTCATATACTATATTCCTTTATTCTTCAATAAAAACTCAAATATCCCTTCTAATATATTGGCATTTATCTCTTTCTTCTTCAATTCTTCCTCATCAATTATAATCTCCTCTGATTCAAAATTATCGAGTTCTAATACAGTTTCATCAAAGTATAGTGATAGTTTAGTATCGCAACCAAAACTTGAATTAGTAGAAAATTGATAATATTTTAAATCGTCTAATCTATATACATTGTATATGGTCTTTAGACTGTTCTGTTCTGTATTGAATACAATCTCTATAATTTTATCCTTTAAAAAAATATAGATTATCTCTTCTAAATCTTTTTTACAAAAATTTAATATATATATTCTAAGTTCTTCAGGGTCATTAAGATATTTCTTTAATCTATCTAGAGCTTTATATTTTTCTTTATAGGCTTCTATATAGAAAGAGTTCTTTTCATAATAGCTAAGCAAAGCATCCATTAACTCACTCCCTTTTCTTAAAATTATAAAAGAAAAATGTCTTTCATACAAGCTAAAAACCATATTCTCTAGATTGAGAATATGGTTTCATTCGTTTTATCTACTTCTTCATCGGTTAAATCTCTCAAAAGCAATTGTATATCGTTGATTTCATCTAATGCTTCTTCTATCTTATCAGATACATTCACAGTTATCATTCTAAACTGTTTTTTCTCTTTTATTTCCTTAAATTCTTCTATGAATTCATCATCTAATGGTGCCTCTCCATCAGTAATAAATATTATATCCGCATATTTATATCTATAAGTCTCTAATAATCTCAAGCTCTCAGTAAGTGGTTCTACAAAATTAGTTCCACTGCCGAAAAAGAGAGTAGCTAGATCATATATCTTACTAGGATCTATTCTATTCTTATTAAATTCTATTATAGAGCCTACTTTATATGAGAAGAGAATAGCTACAAAATCTCGTCTCTGTTTATGAGCTATATCTAATAATGTAAGAGCTATTGATTTAGACCATACTTCTAAGTCTCCTTCCATCGAAGTCGATGTATCAACACAACATATGATTGGTCCTTTAGATTGAATTCTATTATTCTTATACTTATAAGATAATAATTCTTTTTGAATATATTTTTTCATAAAACTTCTCTTAGTCTTTTTATTTCCAAGTAAGATCTTCTCTGAAGGTAGAACTCTGTGTATCTCATTACCTATTTCTACACCACATATCTCCTGACCTTCTTCTTTAGTCCTCTTTCTTTGAAGATTGCTAGCTGAGGCTCTGAATCTACCCGTCATCTCAGATATATCTCTTACCTTCTTCATCTTTCTTAATTTTGAACTGACTACTACTTTTTCATCATACGATTCTGCTGTCAATTTTCCATCATCTAAACCCCAGGAATTTATCGAATTCACTGTTGCCATCATTTCCTTATAGGCATTATTTAATATCTTATGAAAGAAATTCGATTCATATAATATATTGAAAATATTTTTTGCAAGGGTTTCAAATCTATCATAATTCTCCTCTTGCAAATTGTATATTTTTCTATATTCTTTAATATAATTTTTGAATTCAAAATTTTGTTCTTCTATTTCTGAAAAATTCTTTATAAATTCTCTAATTATGAATTCTGTAGCCAATATAGAATTTAAATATTTCAATGATGTTCTCTTTTTTATAGCATCTAATTCATAATCATCGTATATTCCTTCTATCATCCTCTTATTCAATAGAAATCTTGGATCTATTTCATCATCGTCTTTAAAATTTACTCTATTCTTGAATACGACTATATATATATCTTCCGAAAGACAGTCTAAAGTATAATAGATTTCTTTACTCTGATCATAGAATTCCCTTAATCTCTTAGAATTCTGAAATATATTGCTATATATATCTAATTCTGCATCAGTTATATTAATACTATTCATTTAAACACATCCTATTTTTCTAAAAGAACATATCTTCTTCATCACCGATTTGTGATTGTAAATTTTCCATAAAATTACCAATCTCTTTGCTAAGTGCAGTGAATTTATTTATATTTCTTTGATCCATAATCTCTCTATCTTTTAGAATTCTATTTATTTTATCATCTAATAATTCAGTAGATCCCTTTATTTCTACTAGCATTCTAGTATCTTTTATATTTTTTGTAGATATTAGAATATTATCGTATCTCTCTCTAAGAGTATTATACTCTTTTTCAAAAGGTGATAATAATCTCTCCTTTAGCACCTCATCTATTATCTCCATATCGGATAAATCATTCCATAATACATCTCTTAGGGAATTGAAATCCTCAGTTATAACCTTTTCTCTTTTATTTAATAATGCATTAGCCTTTAGAACTTTCAAAGCTTCATTCTGTCTTCTATCTGAGACTATTACACCTTCTTGTAATAATGCATTCATAAGATAGATATATTCTTTTAGTATATCCTCACTGACTTCTATCTCATCTAATGCTTCTCTTAAATAATTTATCTCATCAAGACTTATCATAGTCTGACTTTGATTTTTACCTCTTTTTAAGGATCTCTTAAGCATAAGCATTTTATTTTCAACATCACCAATATAATCAACATACATTCTATATATCATTCTATCGTATAATGCCATTAATGATTCCTCTTCTGGGAATTCATTCGATGCTGCAAACATTGTAATAAGTGGTACTGGTATTGGATTACCATCATTATAGAATACTTTTTCATTTATTATAGGTAGTAATATATTCAATGTTGGCTCATTACATTTAAATACCTCATCTAGAAAAACTATTTCTGCTTCAGGTAATTTATTCTTTGTAACTCTTATAAATTTATCATTCTCCATCTCTTTTATACTGAATGGTCCTAAGATTTCAGCTGGATCTGAAGTCCTATTTAAAAGCCATGAAAAATATCTACCATGATCTATTCTCCTACATAATTCTGTTGCTAGAGCCGATTTTGCTGTACCAGGTGGTCCTATTAATAAAACGGTTTGACCTGTTACTAAGGCTTTTATGCTATTTTTTATTGCATCATCTCTTTCAACAAATATATCATTTAGTTCTTTAGATATTGCCTCTAATTTATCTATTGCTTTAATGACTTTCTCGTCTTTAATATTTCTATTCAAAAGCTTTCATCCCCTATCTTTCAATCTAATTTTAATAAATATATACAGTAAAAAAGGAAATACAAAGTATTTTGTATTTCCTTTTTCTCTCTATAGTAATTTGTCTGTTAAAGCTTTGTCTAATTCTTCATGTGGTGCTGGAATTACGTGAGAAGCAATTACTCTACCAAATTGTTTAGCTATATCAGTACCTGTATCAACTGCTGCTCTTACAGCTCCAACATCTCCTCTTATCATTACTGTAACATGGCCTGCACCTGTTGATTTATATCCTTCTAATTCAACACTAGCAGCTTTAACCATTGCGTCTGCTGCTTCTATAGCCGGTGTAAGTCCGAATGTTTCTATCATACCTAATGCTTTTCTCATAATAAATCCTCCTAAACCAAAGATTCTTGCCTATTCTTATTATACCATATTTTCGGCTTTAATCTAATACTATTTATCTCTTTTAATCGACAATTGAATCCATTATCTTATACGCTATAATGACTATAATCGTATTCATAACTGCTGTCAACAATACTACCGATTTAAATAATGTCATTATAGTCTCTCCACCTGGAATAGCTGCTATGAACATAAGTGAGAATAAGAATAAAAGCCCTGAAATTATCGTACCTATAAATCCAATTATACCCGTTTTAATAATATTCATATTGACCATTGCTTTTATTATGAAAAATACTATAATAGCAGAACCTATCTTGTCTATTAATGATGGAATCTGTCCTCCCGGCATCCCTGTAGTCAATGCTGCTATTATTCCTGCTACAATTCCTATAGCTATAGTATTTTTTATTTCTGGCTTATATATTATGGCTAAAAACATCATAGCCAATAGAAAATCAGGCTTTATTCCTGCAAAGAATGGCGGCATTATTGCATGAAGTATTGTACCTAAAGCCAATAAAATTGCTGCAACGACTAAGTCTTTTGTTTTCATAAAAAAACCTCCTAAATAAATTATAAGTCATCTCCTAAAAGAAAATGACTTATAATAATTCTACTAGTTTAATTTTTTTATGTCAATCTATCTATTTTTCATAATTCATCGCCAAGCTCAATACATCAGATATATCTTCATGAAAAACTAAATCCGCTATTTTATCGTATTTAGTATCATCCATATTTATTATAACTAAATTATCTCCCTTAAAATATCTGACTAATCCCGCTGCTGGATATACTATTAGTGAAGAGCCTACTACTATTAGAGTATCTGCTCTCATCACATAATCTACTGATTTTTCTAATGCTTCTTGATCTAAGGCCTCTTCATATAGCACTACATCAGGCCTTATCACTCCACCACATTCATCACATCTAGAAAGTCCTATATCTCTTAATACATATTCCATAGGAAATTGTTTATTGCAATCTATGCAATAATGTCTAGACAGTGTTCCATGTATCTCAATCACATTTTTAGACCCTGCCATCTGATGCAAATTATCTATATTCTGAGTTATCACGGCCTTAACCTTGCCCATTTCTTCTAATTTTGCTACTACTTTATGTGCATCATTCGGCTTTGCATCCGTATTTATCAATTTTTCTTTATAATATCTTGAAAAGAAATCTGGATTCTCATTAAAGAAAGTTCTACTCAATAAATATTCTGGTGCATAGTTTATATCGAGCTCTTGATTATAGATTCCTTCTGCAGATCTAAAATCAGGTATATTGCTCTTAGTCGATATTCCTGCCCCACTAAAAAACACTATATTATCACTATTCTTTATTATATTACTTAGCTTTTCTATATCCTCTTTATTCATAAAACCACCTCAATACTATAATATCATATATATAGTCTATAAATCATACGGTGTCTCTTGATATACATAGTAGTTTAGCCAATTAGAAAATAGTAAATTCGCATGAGCTCTCCAAGTAACTTTTGGAATCTTTGCAGGATCATCCTCTGGAAAATAATTCTCCGGAACTTGTATATCTAATCCCTTCTTCATATCTCTTAAGTATTCATCTTTTAACGTATCTCTATCGTATTCTGAATGACCAGTCACAAATATATATTTCCCATCGAATGCAGATATGATATTTGCCCCAGCTTCTTCTGAATGGGCTAGAATCTCTAAATCGTCAATCTTTATTATATCTTCTGTTCTTACTTCAGTATGTCTTGAATGAGGAGCATAGAAGACATCATCGAATCCTCTTAAAAGTTTTATTTTCTTTATATTTGTATCATGTTTAAATATACCAAATAGTTTTCTTGGCAATCTATGTTTATTTATACCAAAGTGATGATATAGACCAGCTTGTGCACCCCAACATATATGAAGAGTCGATGTAACATTCTCTTTTGTATACTCCATTATTTCTTCTAATTCTTTCCAATAACTCACTTCTTCAAATTCAAGATTTTCAACTGGAGCACCGGTTATAATCATACCATCAAACTTCTTATCTTTTATCTCATAAAATGTCTTATAAAAACTACCAAGATGCTCTCTCTTAACATTTTTAGGCTCATAGCTAGCAGTTCTTAATAGAGTCACTTCTACTTGAAGAGGAGTATTCCCTATAAGTCTTAGTAATTGTGTTTCCGTCTGTATCTTCGTAGGCATTAAATTGACAATAGCTATTCTTATAGGCCTAATATCCTGAGAATAAGCTCTCTTAGTTCCCATTACGAATATATTCTCTTCAGTAAGTATATCATGTGCTGGTAATTCTCTAGGTATTACTATTGGCATATATAACCCTCCTCAAAACAATATTTAAAAAAACTTCTCCCAAAAGGGAGAAGCTTTAATCTGTTTCCATATGATTATTATAGTCTTAAAAAATATATAAGTCAATTTATTGAAAATCTAGTTATTTTATAACCCTGCATTATTCAATATAATATTAACATCTGATATATCTACTTGTCCATCATCGTCGTAATCATATATTTTCATATTATCCTCTGTTATTTCATTATTATTTATTAGATCTAATAAATAATAAGCATCGTGACTATCTATCAATCCATCTTTGTTTAAATCATAATCAGATGAATCATCCCCAATATCATCATCAGGAGTAGCAGTTCCTTCTACAATTATTACTCGCTCTACTTTTGTTGAATTTCCTGCAGAGTCTGTTGCTGTATATATCACTAAATATTTTCCAGGCTTTTTAGTATCTACAAAGTCCCCGCTGATATGCAATTTTGGAGAATCTGCTCCTAAATAATTATCGGTAACTTGAACTCCTTCATAAGGATTGAAATCATCTCCTAGATTTATAGTAATAGATTCTGTTCCAAAAATTTTAGGTGCTTCATTATCTGGTTTTGTATTCTCAGTTAAATCATATATTTTTTTCAGTATTTCTCTTATTTGTATATCTGTAGCATCATTATCCTTATATAATTTATTTCCTTCTTCTATTAATTTATTTGCTTCTTCTATCCTCTTATCCATAATCTTCCCTTTTGGTAATTTGGGGTTTAATAAATTATTAGATAATTTTGTTAGAGATGATTCTAAAACTGATTTAAGATTTTTCAATATTATTTCTTCCTCATCTATCTCTATAACTTCAATATTTTTCAGTTCTTGTTTAAATTCTTCTACTATTTCTCTAATTCTTATTTTATCACTCTCTACAGACGTTTCATTTGTAAATCCTTCAAATTTATTCTCATATTCTTCAATCAAGTTTTTTACTCTTTCCCAATTTTCTGCAGTATAATTATCTACAAAAGGATAGCTCTGTATTTCTTTCTTAGCCAGATTCCTCAAATCTTCTATAGAAGTGTTTTCTATCCAACCATTTTCAAATTCTAATACTGGATATCCGTTATTTATATGGTATTTATCTTCAGAGAATTCTGCTCCCATAGTTCTTAGGAATTCTGTTGATAAAAACTCTTCTTCGCTCTTTATTTCAACACCCAAGATCTCATTTTCACTATATACGGTTTTATCTAAACAATATGAATTATTAGCATTTGTATTCATTCCTCTATACTTAGGTATAAACCCACTATATTTTGTTATATTTAGTCTATTATCGAGTTTTCCAGTAGAATATACATTTTTCGCTACTTCTCCATATTTTTCTGCATTTGCAATTACGGTTCCTATAGATGATTCTGCTGAAGACGATCCTAATGAAATTACATTTCCTGTTGAATATGCATTTTCTATGGATTTATAACTTCTTCCAATAATTCCACCAGTCCAATAGTGACCAGTTATAGTTCCAGTATTACTAACTCTATTCACTCTTCCTTTATTCTCTCCTACTATACCACCTAGTGTCAGTCCGTTTTTAGAATCTAGTATAGGCCCTTGATAGATATTTCCTGTATTTCTTGCTTGATCTATTGAAGACTTATCATCTAAATACCCTGCTATGCCACCAACATTACCATATTTTGAGCTAATAGTCCCTTTATTCTCTGCTAATTTAATTTGAGTATTAACTGCAGTACCAACAATTCCACCTATATTTGAATCAGTGGCAACAGTAGTTTCTGCAAAGGATTTAACATTTTCTAATATAGCATTTTCTGTATATCCAACCACGCCACCTATAGGTGTTCCACCTTCATTTACTAGTATTTCTCCATCTACTGTAAGATTTTTTATTACTGCTGGCTGATCCTCTGTTCCTATGAGATTTGCGAATAATCCCATTCCCTTTTCATTTGCATTATAGATATTCATACCTGAAATTCTATAACCATTTCCATCGAAAACACCTGCAAAAGCATTAGCTTTACCCATAGGAGCCCATGGTAAATTTTTAAAAGGACTTCCCGTTGAGTTAACTCTCAATCTTATATCACTTGTTAATTTTATAGTCTTACCTTTAAAATCTTCATTTTTTATATTATAAACTTTATTATTTAATATCTTTGCCAGTCCTGCTAACTCATACTGATTTTTTATTTCGAAGACTGTATCCTCGGGATTATACCAGCTGAAGTCCGCAGCTGATAGCAGATCCCATTCAATTTGTGCTTTAATAGCTTCAGTTGTAATTACAGGTTGTTCTGTTCCTAATACTTTATACCTCTCTTGCCAATCTGGTAAATAATATTGTTTTACACCTGTTGCATTGAATTTAATATGCGAAATTCGCGAATAAAATTCTTCAAATACTGTATATTCAAACTGAAGATCATCTCCCTCATATACTAGATCACCAGATTTCACTTCTTTATCATAAACTCTTTCAAATTCTCCATTCTCATTAATATCAATTCCAGTTTTTAGAACTTTAATAGCATATTCTTTAAATTTAGGGATTTCTAGCGGAAAAGATTTAGCGTCTTTTATAACTGCCGATACTCTTATATCCCTATCTGCTATAACTACATCTCCTTCAATTTTTTCACCATTAACAGTGTAATAATCTATAATCTTTCCTGGTTCTACCTCTGCTTTTAGATGTATGAACATCCCATAATCAACTTCACTATTTATTTCATTCGTTATTTTTATACCTTCTATATTATTATCTATTTCTACTTTAACTTTTTCTCCTCTTTCTTCATATACCAATTTAGGCATTCCAGAATCATTATATTTAAATGCCGATATATTAGAATTTAAAAGATTTGCGAATTCTTTTGACTTCATTTCACTTTCTGTCTTCATGCTACAATTATTCTTTTCTAAATCTGAATCACTATATTTATTTATACCTTTACTTAACAATTTATCTTCTTTCCAGTAGCAATTACTAGCATATCCTTCTTTAGCTGCATCGATTGAGCTATAGCTTCCTATACCATAAGCTTCACTATTTTTTCTTTTTTTCTTATCTTTATTAGGATAAATATTTCCTGCATTATAGCAGTATCTGATTTTTCCATCTGCATAACCTGCAATCCCACCAACTACAAAATCATGCTTATTCATTATATCGCCAGTATTATAACAATATTCTATAGAAGCTTTTTCGTCCCAAAACGCTCCAACTATTCCTGCAATACCTTTTTTATCACTTCCGACTATTTCAGCTGCATTTGAACAACCTATTACTTTAATACCTTTTTTTGTTTCTCCTAATCTACCTACAATTCCACCCATCATTCTTCTTCCATTCATATAGCCTCTACCGACTTTAACATTCGATACTGTACTGCCATCTGGAATTATTATCTCTTTTCCATCTTCTTTCAATTTAGAATTCAATCTAGAATTTGCACCCATTGCTCCAATGAGACCTAACCCTTGGCTAAATCCAAAATGATCTGGTGTATATCTATCAAAATAAATATTTTCTACCTTGTGTCCATTTCCTTCAAAATTTCCATTAAAAGAACTAGCTAATAGAGTAGAATATGGTTTATTATTTTCCATACTATAACTCCCGCCTATAGGCATATATTGAGGTGATTCTTCACTCCATTCTTCTTTCTTTTCATCATATATACCTCCCATATCTAAATCAGCATTTAATTTAATTGTTTTTCCGTCAAAATCATATTTACCAAAATAAACATTTCCATAGGTATGATCAAATGGAATTATTTCAACATTCTCTATTCCACTCTTCACAATTTTGGTGTTATTTTCATCTCCTATGACTTTGATTCCTGGATTATATATACCATTTACTATAGCTGCTAAACCCATAAGTTCTTCTGGTGTATTTATAATATATTCTTTTGTTTGGTCATAAGTTTTTTCATCAAACCATCTAACATCAATCGATTTACCATCCCAAGCTTTTGCCGCAAATGAAACATCTGTAATGCATAATTTCATTAAAATTAAAAAAGCTACGATGCATAATAATTTTAATCTTGATATTTTTTTAATCATTAATATCCTCCTAAAATATTTGTAATTTAATTAAAGCGAATTATAGAATCTCCATCTTGCAAGCCAAATACCAAATACAAACCCTAATATTGACATAAATAACACATGTGGCATCAATTCATTTTTTTGGTAAACATTGCCTAATTTGACTACATCTGGATCCATTTCATATACAGTCTTATTTTTTCCAAAGTCTTTAATTTCTATATTTTCTTTTGGAATATCATATTCGATATCTTTTTTAGGTTTATCAATACTTTTTTTCTTCACCTCATTTGCTATATGTTTTAAATCATCATTTTTAGAATCTTTCTTCTTAGAAGAAAGATTATCTGACTTTTTAGATAATTCTTTTTTAATTTCATCTATATCAGATTTAGATTTCGCTTTACTTTTTATCTTAATTCCTTTTCTATTGTTTGAATCACTATCATCTAATAATGCTATTATATTTCCAATTGCATTATCATAATCCATATCCCATTCATCAATCGACCCTCCTTGCTGAGGATTTTTTCCCTTTGGATTGTGAGTTTCTTCATCACCTGACTCTTCAT
>JAUNVB010000036.1 GCA_030537835.1 Andreesenia angusta
TTTATAAATAAAAAAACCAAAGGCGAAATCACCTTTGGTTTTTTTATTGAGTAAGCCAATAAGCCGGGTTCTGTTTACAATGGTCATCTATCTAGACTCATCGTCACCGATGAGTTCAAGCAACCTACCATATTGGGAATGACGGGCCGCCATATTAGTCCCTTAACTTGGTTTTGCTTCGGATGGGGTTTACATAGCCATCTAGTTACCTAGATGCTGGTGAGCTCTTACCTCGCCTTTCCACCCTTACCTATAAAATAGGCGGTATATCTCTGTTGCACTATCCTTAAAGTCGCCTTCACCAGACGTTATCTGGCATCCTGCCCTATGAAGCCCGGACTTTCCTCATGCATATTAAATGCCTGCGACCATTCAGCTTACTCAATATACTCTCTACAATAATTATATTCTATAATACAGTATTTTTCAATCAATTATATTAGACTATATCTCGATATATTATCTTCAATTATATCGATCTCTAAATCCTCATCTAATGAATCTAAATATTCTTTTAATGCTTTTAAAACATGAATCTCCGTATGATAATGACCTGCATCTATTAAACAAATTCCTAATTCTCTACCAATTTGTGCATCATGATGCTTTAAATCTCCAGTTATATAAAGATCTGCTCCCCTTCTTTTAGCATCTCTGATAAACGAAGCTCCACTTCCGCCACAGATAGCAATTCGCTTCACTTTCTTATCTAGATTACCATAGACTCTTATAGAATCAGCTCTTAATCTCTCTTTTATGATTTTAGCATATTCTTCTAAAGAAATTCTCTTTTCCAAATCACCTATTCTACCATGTCCAAAGACCTTTCCTTTATTCTTAATCGGTATTATATCATAAGCAACTTCTTCATAAGGATGAACCCTCTTTATAGTTCTAATAGCATTTTCTGCTTCATCCTCAAATACTATAAACTCAATTTTTTCCTCTTCTAATGATTCCACTCTGCCAATTTCACCAATAAACGCATTAGAATCTTCCTCCGGTTTAAATCTCCCTATTCCATCCGATGTAAAGGAGCAATACGAATAGTTCCCAATCTTACCAAAATTAGATTCTCCCATCTTATTTCTTATGACCTCAGTATATGAAAATTCAGCAGGTACGAATACGATTATTTTAACCAGTTTTTTCTCAAAAGAAGGTACTAATGGCTTCTGATTATTTATATCTAAGATATTACATAAAACATCATTTACACCATTTTCAGTTATATCCAAATTAGTATGAGCAGAATAGAGTACTATATCATTCTTAATTAAATCTCTAATTATCTCGCCCCTATAACCATCTAAAATTATCTTCTTAGAACCAGAAAAGAAAAAAGGATGATGAGTTATAACCATATCGTATTTACCATTTACTGCTTTTTTACAAACATCCTTACTCATATCGAGTGCTAATAATATTCTCTTCACTTCCATATTATTAGAACCTAATTGTATCCCGCAATTATCCCAATCTTCCATAAATCTTGGGTCTGCAAATTCTTCAATCTTATCCATTATTTTTTTAGAAAGCATTTATCACGCACTCCTATAAATATATTTCTCTTATTCTCTAAATTCTTTAAATACTTCTGATCTATCTTATCGCTATTAGATTTTATACTTTCTATAATTAATCCTAATTTAGCTATTTTTTTATCCAAAAACTCTTTAAAAACAATATCATTTTTTTCAATCAAAGCATCAGAGAATTCGTATTCTATTATGGCTCTCTTCTCTTTTGAAGCTCTTTTAACCTTAAATATCTGATAAATCTTATCTCCTTCTTTAGCCAATGATTCATCTACTATATTATAATCATTCTTTTCAAGATAAATCAATAGCTCTTCAATCCCTACCATTGGCTGTAATATGAATTTATCTATAGACTCGGTTAATTCCTTATCTCTATCTAATATCTCAGATATTAAAATACCACCCATACCAGCTATTATAACGGTATCTACTTCATTTTTTTCTAAAACTTCTAACCCATTTCCAATCCTCAGATCTATCCTGTCTTCTAAATTCGCCTTTTCAATATATTTTCTTGCATTCTCTAAAGGCAATTCATTTATATCTGAAGCTATTATATCTTTCATCATCTTTTCTCTTATAAGATAGACAGGTATATAGCCATGGTCTGTACCTATATCAGCAACTCTATCATCATAATCTATGAAATCCACAATCTTTTTAAGTCTTTCAGTCAATCTCACTAGTCCATCTCCTTAAATTTAAAATGCACCTCTGAGTTTTAAATATTTTAAAACTCAGGGTGCAATCGATTCTCTTTTTTAATTTACTCTAAAAAGTCTTTGAGTTTTTTACTTCTACTCGGATGTCTTAATTTTCTAAGCGCTTTAGCTTCTATCTGTCTTATTCTCTCTCTGGTGACTTCAAACTTTCTACCCACTTCTTCTAAAGTTCTTGCTCTACCATCTTCAAGTCCAAATCTAAGTGTCAGCACTTTCTGTTCTCTTTCCGTAAGAGTATCTAATACATCTATCAATTGTTCCCTTAATAGAGTGAATGTTGCCGCTTCTGATGGAGCTTGAGCATCATCATCTGGTATAAAATCTCCTAAATGACTATCTTCCTCTTCTCCAATTGGAGTTTCAAGAGAGACAGGTTCTTGAGCTATTTTTTGAATTTCTCTTACCTTTTCCACTTCCATATTCATCTCTTTTGCTATCTCCTCAGGCGTAGGATCTCTTCCTAAATCCTGTAAAAGCTGTCTCGATACTCTTATCAATTTATTTATCGTCTCAACCATATGAACAGGTATTCTTATAGTTCTAGCTTGATCAGCAATAGCTCTAGTTATAGCTTGTCTTATCCACCAAGTTGCATAAGTACTGAATTTGTAACCTTTAGTATAGTCGAATTTTTCAACAGCCTTTATAAGTCCAAGATTTCCTTCCTGTATAAGATCTAAGAAAAGCATACCTCTACCAACGTATCTCTTCGCTATACTAACGACTAATCTCAAATTAGCTTCTGCAAGCTTCTGTTTGGCTACTTCATCTCCTGCTTCCATTCTTTTAGCGAGTTCAGTCTCTTCCTCTGCAGTCAATAACGCAACTTTTCCAATTTCCTTTAAATACATTCTCACAGGGTCATCAACATTTATTCCTTTCGGTACAGATAGAGCTTCTTTTTCAATATCATCATCTTCATCCTGATCTTCGGATTCTTTGGATTTAAACTCCCCAACGATTTCTATATCTTTTCCTTCTAATTCCTCAAAGACATTTTCTATTTCTTCAGAATCTAATGACACTTTTTCTAATGATGACACGACCTCTTCACTCGATAGCATGCCTTGCTTTTTACCTTTTTTAATTAATTCCTTTAATGCTTCATCTTTTTTTATATCTTCTTCATTTCGTTTTTCTTCATTCTCTTTTATATCTTTTATATCTTCTTTATGCATCAAGCCATCCCCCCTGGGTCTTTACTCTATTAATATCATTATCTATCTCTTGTAAATCTATATAAAGCTTATTCAATAGATTAATTTTCTCCTCAATTCTTATAGATTCGTCTTTCTCAAGTTCTGCTAGCTTTTTAACTATCTTCTCTCTTTTCATTATGAGATAGTCTCTTTCTAATTTTCGACTTAAATCATCTATCGCTTTTTCATATTTACCGTCTTCTATATTCAATTCTATCTGATCAATCTTCTTGACTTTATCTACTAAATCCGCATTAAATGAATCGATATCTACAGCAATCGTTGCATCTTCGAATTCTATATTCAAAAGTGCTTCATATATTTTTCTGTTCATCTCATCTTTAAAACGGTCTGGCAATATTGTCTTTCTATATACATCTATCCAGATAGGCTTTTTTAATAATAAATTTAGAAAATCGTCTTCAGCAGTACTTTTCACTGAACTCTTCTTTATAGTATTCTGATCCGAATTCTCTTTTCTTGCATAACTCTTTTCCTTCACAGGATTTTTCTTCTTAATCTTTTCTATCTCTTCTTCTATAGCTTCTCTAGATACTTCAGCTTCTTGAGACAACCTATTTATATATATATCTAATTCAACAGGACTGTCTATTATGGAGAGTATTTCACACGATTTTTCTATGAATTTTAATTTTCCATCAATCGTTTCAATTTGATATTTTTCCTTATAAAACGATATTATAAAGTCCATAAAATGATCCGAATGCTTTACCCTATCCTTGTACTTAGCTGTCGTATACTTAGTTAAAAATTCATCTGGATCCATACCATCATCTAATCTCACTATTCTAGGACTAAGACCAGATTCTCTTATCAATATCGATGCTTTTATAGCGGCTTTCTTCCCAGCTGAATCAGAATCGTAGGAAATAATTATATTATCTGTATATCTCTTTATAAGATTTACTTGTTCTCTTGTAAGTGCTGTACCTAGAGATGCTACTGCATTATTAATACCATGTATAGAAAGTGCAATGACATCCATATATCCTTCAACCAAAATTATCTCTCTTCTTTTTCTTATCTCATCTCTAGCCTTATTTAGTCCGTATAAATTATTTCCCTTTATAAATACAGGGCTATCTGGAGAATTAAGATATTTAGGCATTTTTCCCTGCTCGACTATCAGTCTACCACCAAATCCGATAATTCTGTCTTTTATATCCCATATTGGAAATATTATCCTTCCTCTAAATCTATCGAATTGATAATTTCCATCTCTACTTCTAGATAATAATCCTAATTTTTCTATATCCTCAATGGAATAGTTCTTACTCGTAAGATGATCTATTAGTCCATTCCATGATTCACTAGCATAACCGATTCCAAATCTCTTTATTGTATTATTATCTATACCCCTTTTTTCCAAATAAATAGAGGCTTTTCTATCTTTTTTTAAATTTTTATAAAAATAAATCGCTGACTCCCTATTCAATCTATATAATTTGCGATTTTCATCTTTTCTTCTATTGTCTTTATTATTCGACCTTATTTCTTTCTTATTCAATTTTATATTAGTTCTATCGGCTAATTCCTCAACTGCTTGTTTAAAATCCATATTATTATATTTTATTAAAAAAGATAATGCATCTCCACCTACTCCGCATCCAAAGCAATGAAATATGTTTTTTTCAGGAGATACTACAAAAGATGGCGTTTTTTCACTGTGAAAAGGACAGAGACCTTTATAATTCTGTCCTGCCCTTTTTAATTGAACGTATTCCGATACTATATCTACAATATTTGCACTATCACGTACTGATTGTACTTCATCTTCATCATAATAATAAGACATATGTCTCACCTATTTCTAATAATCATTATAATTTAAATCTAATAATTCACTAATTATTGAAGCCGTTTCTTCAACAGCCTTATTCGAAACATCTATTATTGGACAGCCTATTCTATTCATCAAATTTTCTGCATATTCTATCTCTTTTAATATTCTATCTATACTTGCATAATCTGCACTATCCGATAAGCCTAAAGATTTTAATCTTTCCTGTCTTACCTCGTTCAATTTAATCGGATTAGTCGTAAGACCAATTATCTTTTTAGGATCGATTTCAAAAAGCTCATCTGGTGGTGGCATCTCAGGAACTAAAGGCACGTTTGCAACTTTTAAATATCTATGTGCTAGAAACATTGATAGAGGGGTTTTCGATGTTCTCGATATCCCTAATAGAATTATATCGGCTTTTTTTATGCCCCTAGTATCCTTACCATCATCATATTTGACCGCAAATTCTACAGCTGCAACTCGTTTAAAATACTGCTCATCTAATTTCCTAATAATACCTGCCTCTTTCTTGGGAATTAGATTCGTCAACTGGCTTATAGAATCTACTAATGGTGTCATTAAATCTACAGTCTGAATTCCATATTTTTTAGCTTCATCATCTAGAAAATTCTTCAATTCATCTACAACTATAGTATATACTATCAAGGAATTTTCTTCTCTAGCTTCATTCAATATACTAGATATATGTTCTTTTTCAGTTACATATGGATGACGTTTTATCTCAAAATCATTATGATTTTCTCCAAATTGACTCACCGCTGCCTTAGCCGTCTGCTCACCAGTTTCGCCAACTGAATCTGATAGTATATGAATTACTAATCTATTATCGCTCATCTCTATCCTCCTAAATACCTATTATACATATCTACAAAAACACTTACTATAACTGTCTTAGATATTTTACCTATGACTTTATAGTTTTTCTTGCCATCAGTCTCTACTATCTCTACAATCGGCAAGCTATCTACTTCATGATTTATTATCTTATTTGCAGCATCTATTACACTCTCATTAGGTGTAACCGTAATAATATTCGGCATTCTAGTCATTAAAACACCTATTGGCAATCTATCTAAATCAAGACCTCCAATAGCTGCTTTAAGCAAGTCTTTTCTCGATACTAATCCTAAAAGATAACTCTTATCTGAGACTATATAGATTGAGCCTACATTCTCTAAAAACATCTTAACTATAGTATCAGATACCGATGTATTTATATTTACGACTACTGGTATCGATTTAACTTCTGATACCTTCAACGATATAATCTGTTCCATCTTTATATCATCCGATATATTTCCAGTATAGAAGTATCCGACCTTAGGTCTAGCTTCTAATATGCCAATCATAGTTAAAACGGTTAGATCTGGTCTCAGAGTGGCTCTTGTCAGATTAAGCTTTTTTGCTATTTCCTCACCTGTTATAGGTGGATTTTCTTTTACGATTTTCATTATGCTCTTTTGTCTATTCGTAAATTTTATTTTCTCCACCACCTAGATATAATTTAAAAATTTATTTTTTCTTCTATCAATTCTTTTAAATCTTCTATTTTTACTCTCTCTTGAGTCATATTATCTCTATCTCTAATTGTAACACAATTATCTTCTAATGAATCGAAATCAAAAGTTATACAGAAAGGAGTTCCTACCTCATCATGTCTTCTATATCTCTTTCCTATACTACCAGCATCATCATAATCGACAGTAAAATACTTAGATAATTCATCATAGACTTTCAAGCTCTCTTCAGATAATTTCTTAGTTAGAGGAAATACTGCCGCCTTAAATGGTGCTATTGCAGGATGAAATTTCATTACTGTTCTTTTCGTACCATCTTCTAATTCCTCTTCATTATATGCCTCTGTTAAGAACGTAAGCATAAGTCTATCTACTCCTACAGAAGGTTCTATACAATAAGGTATATATTTTTCATTAGTAATAGGATCTTGATAGCTCAGATCCTCTCCTGAAACTTCCATATGTTTCGATAGATCATAATCCGTTCTATCTGCAATACCCCAAAGCTCTCCCCAACCAAATGGGAATAGATATTCTATATCTGTAGTTGCATTACTATAATGAGATAATTCTTCTTTTTCATGATCTCTTAATCTTATATTCTCTTCTGAAATATTCAGATTTAATAAAAAGTTCTTGCAATAATCTCTCCAGTAATTGAAGTACTCAATATCCTCACCAGGTTTACAGAAAAACTCTAATTCCATCTGCTCGAACTCTCTAGTTCTAAATATGAAATTACCAGGAGTTATTTCATTTCTAAAAGATTTTCCTATCTGTCCAATGCCAAAAGGAATCTTTTTTCTTGAACTCCTCGCAATATGCTTGAAATTTACAAATATACCTTGTGCCGTCTCTGGTCTTAAGTATATTTCTGATTGAGAATCCTCTGTAACTCCTTGAAAAGTCTTAAACATTAGATTGAATTGTCTTATATTTGTATAGTCAAATTCACCACATTCTGGGCATTTTATCTGATTTTCATTTATATATTCTTCCATCTCTTCATTCGACCAACTATCAACAGGTGCACTTGGTTCTTCATCATTAGATTTCATATAATCCTCAATTAAATGGTCTGCTCTAAATCTCGATTTACATTTTTTACAGTCCATTAGAGGATCACTGAATCCTCCTATATGTCCTGAAGCCTCCCATACTCTAGGATTCATCAATATTGATGAATCTAAACCAACACAGTTTATAGGCTCCTGTATGAATTTTTTCCACCAAGCTTTTTTTACATTGTTTTTAAGCTCAATTCCTAATGGACCATAATCCCAAGTATTAGCAAGTCCTCCATAGATTTCTGAACCTCCAAAGACAAAGCCTCTAGACTTGCAAAGTGATAGTATTTTTTCCATAGTCTTTTCACTCTTCACGAAAGCATCCCCCTTATTTTTTAAAAACATTCTTTACTTTATCTACAGTCTTACCAGTAGTTTCTCTGACCTTATTAACAGTTTTATCCGTCATATCATTAACTCTCACTATTTCTCCACTCTCTTTTACAACTTCAATATCACATTTAGCAACTAAAGCCGCTGTAAAACCTATTGCCCCTAGATATGGAGATAGTACAAAGCCTATTGCACCAGCATTAACTGGTATATTCATTATTATTTCATCATCTTTTTTCACTTGGATTTTAGTAACATTTCCTTCTCTAATTAATTCTTTAATCTTCTTAATTATCTCATCACCTTTTGATGATATTGTAGAATCTGATTTGTTTTCAACCTTTTCTGCCGCTATTAAAGCCTTTATAAGATCGCCTTCATTCTCTTCTAATAATCTATTAGCCTCTGCATAACTTAGTCCAGTTCTCTCTCTTAATTGATCTATTTTATCTAATGTTATCATCTTTTTCACTCCTCTTTATATTAAATCTAAAGTTTTTAACATCTTTAAAGATTTATATTTATATTTTCCTATATGAAATACCATATAATTATAAAGTATATGTTCTATTTTTACCCTTTCATACTTATTAATATCTATTTTTCTTAAATCTTCTAATCTTGAATACAGAAAAATTTTTAAGAGCTTATATATATTATTCTCAATCTCTATATAATATCTATAGCTTTCTTTGAATTCCTTTGGAAATACACTTCCATCTTCATAATTAAAATAGAAGTTTTCACTCTTAATATCTATATTATTTAATATCGGCTTATAGCCTATGAAGCTAAGGAATTTTATCTGATAGGAGAATAATAGATTTACACAGTCTATCTCTCCTTCTGAAAGCAATTTAAAAGTCTTATTTATTAGTTCATATAGTATCCGATTCTCTTCTTCGGATTCAATAGCAGAATAAGTCATCTCTGATATATAGGCCGCTATATACATTCTATCAATATCTTCTCTAATACCGGAATACGATTCTATTATATTACTCTGATTTAGATAATAGAACTTCTTTCCTCTATAGAGATTCATATTGAGTCTACAGAATGGTTCAGCAATCTTTCCCTTAGATTTTTTAAATTCTCTTATATTCCTAGCAATTACAGTTAATTTTCCTTTTTCTGATGTAAATACATCTAGTATTTTATTTCCTTCTCCATAATTAACCGTTCTTAGAACTAATCCATCATAATCTTTTGCCATATTAAATATACCCAAATTGCTTTATTATATTGGCTTTTTCTCTCCAATTTTTTTCTACCTTAACCCATATATTTAGATTCACTTTATTTCCTAAAAATCTCTCAATATCCTCTCTTGAACTCTTTCCTATGCCTTTTAGCTTTCTTCCGCCTTTTCCTATTACAATCCCTTTATGACTTTCTCTTTCTACATATATAATAGCATCTATATCATAAATATCTTTATTGTCCCTTTTTTTCATACTCTCTATTCCTACAGCTACT
>JAUNVB010000037.1 GCA_030537835.1 Andreesenia angusta
CAAATATAATATTATTTTCCCCATCAGATAATTTGGGTTCTCCAATTTGAGCTCCGATATTCCATTCATCATTCGTCTGATATAGAGTAAATTCTGCTCCTGCAATTTTTTCAATAGTTTCTTTTATTCTCTTATCGAATTTTAAATCCACAGTATGATATTCATTAGTAACCTCTACTGTATGTTCTCTATTTTCTTTATCGAAACTAAGATTTATATTTCCTGGTTCTACTGTTTGCCCATCAACTATTGCAGAAGTAATATATCCTGTTGTCAACTCTTCCACTCTATAGCTTCCAAATTTCAAATTTTCAAATGTCTTCGTCCATAAATCATTTCCATCAGGTAGTGAAAACACCTCTTCAAAATTATCTGGTCCTGTTACTTTGAATTCAAATGTCTTCGGAGTAGATCCACTTAAATCTTCTCCATTTAGTATCTTTGTAATAGTCAATTTACCTGATATTTCTTTATTTACGACTTTTATTTCATGATTATCGTCATTTTGTGCAATATTAAAGGTATCGCCTTCAACCCATTCTCCCTCAGTATTTTTGATATAATATATTGTTTCATAATCATCATTATCTGACTCTATAAAATTGTGTTCGCCAATTTCACGTAAATTAGTTAGCCAGTCCGTCGAAATATTTCCTGATTCTTTTGTATTTAGAATCACTTTGTGATTGAAACTTGATGGTCCATTAATTTCGATTTTAAAATCTTCATCTTTCGTTATAATATTTCCATCTTTATCCTGCAATTCTTTCTCTACTTTATAAAGAATAGGTTTTACTTTTGGCACCTCAAATTCTGTCGTAACATCTTCTCCTGAAGCATTCTTATAATGTATCGTCGTCGTTCCATTCGTAGGATATAATCCATCTTCTGATGATGCATTAAGAATCTCATCATTTATTTCCACTCGATAAGTTAATTCTGCATATCGAATATCTTCTTGTCCTGGAAGTAATGTTGTTAAAGTACCAGGATCCCAAGTCAATCTCTTCTCTATTTCATCATAGTTTGGACTTCCTTGGGTTGCAGAAATATTTGTAATATTATCTCCTTTAATTTCAAAGCCCTGTCCCATAGGGTCGCTAACTGTGGCATCTTGTACGGCAGCACCTATTTCACCGGCGATTTCCTCGAAAATGCTTTCGAGCGTTGCAGGACTTGCATCATAATAATTATTATCTGAGCCCATCTGCTTTAAAATATTTTTACCTGTATCATTTACCGATAGTCCAATCGGCCAAATATTATAACCTGCATCTTTTGCATATTGAGCTTCATTTATAGCACTATTACCATGATGGTAGTAATAGTACTTTGTGTTCCACCAAAAACCTGTTTTTTTTGCTTCTTTGACAAGACTTCTTCCAATTCCTACTCTCTTCGAATAATCATACTTACTACTCGGAAGTGGTATTTTTGTAAAATATCCATTATACTCATTATTACCATTTACTACATCTATCACCTTCATCTTATCGCCAAAGTTATCATTTTTTGTATCATGCTTATAAGAATATGTTGGTACACCATCAGATAGCAAGACAATATGTTTATTATCAGCTGTAGAAGCTGCCAATACTTCTTCTGCTTTCTTTACTCCTGCCTGCGTAAATGTTCCTCCGCCAGTACTAAGATCATTAATAGCTTCCTTTAAAATATCTTTATTATTTGTTAAATTACTAGCTATACTTGCATCTCTTGAGAATTTAACTATACCAATTCTAGTGGTATTTGATGGCAATAATTTATCGATAAAATTATTTGCTGCCTTTTTTGCCGATTCTATTCTATTCTTTCTTCCCATACTTCCAGAAGTATCCATAACGAGTATAATATCAGAGGTTTTAGGATCATCTTTTGCTAATATCCTTAGTTTAATATCCCAAGTATTGACCTTATCCTCAACTGGTGTTGCTGTTTTAGATAGTTTTACTTCACCTGGCTCTACAGGTAAATCTTCATTCTTCCCTCTTGTTAAATCAATTTCTGAAATTCTAGATTTATTATTTATATTACTATTATAAATTCTATCATTATTAAAATCCTTTATATTCTCTTCTTCATAGGTCTCGTCTTCATTAAAATCATTTATGTTTTCTTCTCCATAGTTTGAATCTTCTCCTAAATCTGATTTCCATCGCGCATAGAGAACTATATCTTCTTCAATTATTAGAGGTGTTTTTACTTCAGTATAATCTTCAAATTCCCAATATAGAAACTCATCTCCATTTTTTTCTGGTTTCGGTAGTTCTTTAATTTTCTCCCCTCTTTTTAAAACTTTTGCTGAGATTTCTTCTCCTCCAAGAGTTTCAAACTCAATTAAAATCTCATCATTTATATCCGATGCCTCTTCCATTAATGTGTTTTCTTCTTCTGTTTTCATATCAGTAATAGCAAATGCTTCTAAATGTGTTAGCTCCATAATAAGAGAGAGACTCAATAATAATGCTAATAAAAATGATATATATCTTTTCCCCAAATAAAACGCCCCCTTTTTCATATATTTACTATTTTGGTAGTATAGCTACTTTTGTTTTCTATTAAATAACTTTATGTTTAATATAGCTATTTTTTTGCGTCTTACTTATCACTTTTATATATAACTTATTTTTTAATTTTTTTTTATATTTTTTATTGTTATTGTTTAAAAATGGACCAAGTAGCCGGTTTAACTACTTGATCCATAAAACTATAATTAATTATTTATAGAATTTTATTTAATTATACTCTTAAGGGATCTAAAATATATTTTCTCTTATACTATATTACCTTTTTTCTTAAATATTAAAAATGCTGCTGATATTAGTCCAAGGCCTGCTAGAGTAAATAATATAGTTCCAAAACCACCAGTCTCTGGTATTACAACTTCTTTATTAATGACTGAAGCTGCTTCTTGAGCATAAGTTCCTTTTCCAACATTAAATTTAATAGGTCCTTGTAATTTAGCATATCCTTCTGGAGCTTTTTTCTCTTCTAAGAAATAATCTCCTGCTGCTAATCCCTTTATCTCAAATTCTCCATTAGCTCCTGAAGTAAAAACAGTTGCATTTTCAGATGCATCTAACCATTCATATTTTCCTTCATCGTTTATATATAGGTATTCCTTTGTTCCATCAATATCTTTGTATACATAGAACTCAGCATCCTTTAATCCAGTTCCATTGTCATCTGTCTTAACAAATTTCTTTCCATAAGTCTCCACCCCTGGAACATCATCATCTTTTATATCTTCAGTTGAATCAGGGTTATTACCATAAGTTAAAGTAATATCATTAGTTCCTGGAGTCTCTTCAGTCGCACTTTCGTTTATAATCGCAGAGTACTTTAATATAATAGTACTCGCTTCTTCTTTTCCGTTGACTTTATTTAATCCTGTTTCAGTCAATATCGCTGTAAACCCTCTATCTGTTTCAGTGATAGTATAGTCTGTGTCTTTTACTAATTCCAAGGTTCCAATCGTTATCTTTAAATCTTTATTGTAATCTAATCCTTCAGACATATTATCTGTCCATTTTAAAACTTTATATTTCGCATTTGCTGGTATATCAGTTTTAATAGTATAATTTACACTATCGCCAATATCTTTATCACTGTTAAATTCTGGCTCTTTATCTATTCCTGGTTTATCAGATGTATTCTTAGGATAAACATGAGCGTCTGTAACTAAACCATCTTTATTATACATAGATAATTTTATTTCAACAGGTACTGCTTTTGATCCTGTCAAATTTTCTCCGTTTGGTCCAATATAAGTAGATTTTTCAGATATCTCTACTATCTTATACTTTCCAATTGGAAGTTTTGATGTATCAAATACTTTCCCTGTAGCAGTAGTTAATCCACCAAAGGCATTGTCTTTAGTTATTTGATTCCCTTCATCATCCGTTGTATTTCCTTGACTATTTATCCATTCTCCATCTTCATTTTGCCAAGCAAAATAAACTCCTGGAATTTCATTTGCATTTGCAATAGCGGATGATGCATCATACTCTTCTGGTGTTGTCCACTCATCTAAATTATCTAAAAGTAATTTATGCAATGTCACCGTTTTCGTCTCTGATTTATATTCTTCCACTGCTTCCCCACTAAAAGACAATACAGTCGAAAATACCAAAGTTAATACTGCTAATATAGATATTAGCTTCTTTAAAAAACTTTCTTTCATTTAAATCTCCCCTTTAATTATATTTAATATTAATTAATTGAACTAAAGTATATATAGCTCATAATAATATTCCTTTGATGTAATTTAGCTTTTATCTTTTAAAGTTAAATCTACTTTTATCCTCATTATTTGCTTGAAATTCTATGTTTGAAATGACAAAGATTTAGTACGTAAAATAAAGAGTCTTATCATAGTTCATGATTATCTTTTTTTATTTATTTTATCAACATGTTTATCTACATGATATCACGCATTGTCATGTAAGTCAAATTAAATATTGTTGATTTGTGTTGATTTTTATAGTGTGAGTACTTATTATTATTTTCTTATACATTTTTTAATTCATATTACTTTCTTGAATCTAAAATTTTTAACTTATTTAATAAAGGTTTGATTTAAACATAAAAAATCTATATCTATACCATAATGAACTGATTTATATACTTCTTTATTTATACAAGTTCTTGCTAATCTATATTTCAAGACATAACCTCATAATAATTATGCTTATTCTAACTACGCTATCTTATTTATACTAATTAAATCTTACTTTTAATAAAAGTTGACAAAATTCCGTTATACTAATATTATTATAACTGTCTATATACTTTGCTTAGTATATCGACTGAAAATATTATTAAGGAGGAATTACAATGCAAAATTGGAAAAAAAGGCTGAATCTCTTTCTAGCTTTCCTGCTCCTATTTACTTCGATAAACTTTGGAGCAATTATCACATTCTCTGAACAAGCCTATTCAGAGTCGGAAATAACTAGAGAGCATTCTAAATATCTGGATATTCCGGATAAAGTATTCAGAGCATTAATACTAAGAGATATCTTAGATAAATTTGAAGAATATGACGATGATCATTATGTGCTCAGTGAAGATTTAGGTGAGATAGAAACCACTGAGGAACTCACTGTGCCTGAGTTTTTACTTGACGTAGACATAGATGAATCCGTCTCTTATATTGAAAATTTAAATGGCATTGGATATTTTAAATCTTTGAATACACTTACTATCGAAGACATTGATATAGACTCTTTAGATTTATCTAAAAATGCCAATTTGAAAACTTTAAATATCGAAGGAACAAATTTAGAAAATCTTAATTTGTCTAAAAATGCTAATTTAGAAAATCTAAAGATAGAAAACACTAAGTTGAAGAATTTAGATTTATCTAATACTGATAAATTAAAAAGTTTCGATGGTTATTCAACATTTACTGTTAAATCGGATGTAGTAAAAGATAAATACAGACTTTATCTCGACTCGATATTAACTGAAACTGAGCTAGAAAACTATAAAAAATTCAATTTTAAAACTATTAATAGTAAAAATGAATCCGTGCCTACAAATATAAAGAAGACTAATAAGGATGATAAGCTCTATGCAGAATTAGATGTAAAAAATAAAGATAGATTAGAGTTTAGTAGAGATACTGGAAATCCTAATTTTCCTTTGACTATACAGGTTATACCTATAAAAAGTAGTGAAACTATATTTGAAGACGAAGAAGATCCTGAAGATGAAAAAATAGCAAAAGAGATTTCTTTTCATCGAGATCCTAATAAAAAAGATTATAGTGTAGGAGAAAAGATTGATACAAAAGGGCTTATAGCCAAAATACAATACGATGATAAAAGTGAAGAATTTATTTCAGTAGATAAATTTGATGAATATAGAATAAATTTAAATTTAATTAGAAATAATAAATTGATAAGTATAGATTCTCCCTTAGAAGCTAATGATAAAAACATACAATTATCTATAAATGTAAAAGAGGATCAAATACTTACAGCTATAAGTGAATGCTTAAATGTACTACCAATATACAATGTCAATTTCAATATCACAGACAAAGGGACTGTTTCAAAATCAGATAAAAAGTATCTTGAAAACAAAATAAGAGAAGGACATACTATTGAAAATATTCCTATAGTCATCCCTAATTCTGGATACGAGTTCAAAGGATGGATTACTGATAACTCTTCAACTTTATTAACTAGTGATGAAATAAAGACTCTATCCGTAGATGATGATTTGAAAATTACAGCAGTTTATTCAAACGTTTCTGGCAAATTATTAGCAGAATTTAAAGATGAAGAATTTAGAAATAGATTAACTAAAGAATTGAAAAAGAAAGGACGAGCTCCTATACCAAATATTAAGCTACCAGAAGGCTACAAATATCCTATTTATACCACAGACTTACCTGTATTAGAGTCTTTGAATAAACTATCTATTTCTGGTCCTTATAGTCAATGGAGTAATGATAAACCAGTTCATTCAATAGAAGGAATAGAGCTATTAAAATCTTTAGAAGAAATAAACTTAACTAGAAATAAGCTCGAAGAATTGGATTTGTCAAAGAACACTAGTCTGAAAAAAATCCATGCTAGAGACAATTCAATAGAAACGCTAAAACTACCAAAAGCTGTGGAATCTAAATTAGAGGAATTGGATATTTCTAATAATGAAATCGAAGAGCTCGATTTAAAAGATCAAAAATTCTTGCATTGGATAGAAGCTACAAGCAACAAACTCAATCATGTTGATACTAGAGGATTAATGAGAGTAGATAGAGCAAATTTCTATAATAATGAGCTAAGTGAATTAGATTTTATTGATATGAGAACTCTAACTGAACTCACAATTGGAAAAAATAATTTCAAAAAAATAGATATACGTCCAGCAATTAATTTAAAAAAGTTAATAATAGATGAAAATAATTTAGTCGATTTAATAGCTAGTGGACATGATAATATCTCTATAATACATGCTGAAAACAATCAAATAAGAGAATTAAAATTAAATGGTGTAAATTCTTTAACTCAGCTATATCTAGACAATAACCCTTTAGAACTTTATGATGCAAACCAAAATCCTCAGTTAACTAACTTAGGTCTTAAGAATACATCTCTAATCGAACTAGATTTAAGTAAAAGTAACAATCTTAGATCTGTAGATATAAGTAATACTAACGATAAAGGGAATAACAGAATAAAAGAATTAGATTTTTCTAATTGCCCTAAGCTGTATAAGGCTGAATTAAATAATAACTATCTTTCAAAATTAGATTTTTCTAATAACCCTGAACTGATGTATCTATATGCTAAAAACAATATGTTAAAAGAAATAAAGCTTAGCGATAATGGATTATCCGAAGTAGATTTAAGTAATAATAATTTAATCAAAATAGAGAGCAAACTTAAAAATCTTGCTTCTTCTAAAGTAACTCTAAATCCACAGTCTAGAACTGTTCGTGCTAAAAAAGTAGATGGACGATACAGTATTAATCTAAAAGAGTTCTTAGGTGAGAGCTATAATTGGCTCACTAATTATTATAAAGGTGGAGAACTAAATAAAGAGACTGGAGAACTCAAAGTCTTTGAATATAGAGATAGTTTTGAATACACAATAGGTTGTGGTGGTAAAGACGAATTCCCTATGACTGTAAAACTTATATTCACAGATGATGATATTATAGAGTCTATGGTATATGTAAAACCATTCGATACAGAATATGCTTTAGATGGTAAAGTTGTAAATCTACCAAAAGATATAGAAGTAATAATGAATACGGGAGAGTTTAAAAGACTTCCTATTGAATGGGAGGAAAATTCTGTAAAAGTAGATAAAGATAATTCTCCTATAACAGTATCTGGAAATATATCTGGAAGTAATTATCCAGTTATATACGAAATTAAAGTTATCGTGTTACCTGAATTACCAGATATAAATGTATCTCAATATGAATCGGTTAATCTACCAAACAATATTAAAATTCCAGATTTAGGTAATGCAGATATTTTATGGGAAGAGGAAAATATTAATACTAATGACATTGGAGTCCAAGTAATAAATGGAAAAATAGATGGAATTGGAGAAATAACACAAAAAATCATAGTAAAAGAGTTTAAAGAAGACTATGATACTTTCTTATTAAATATACCGAATGAAGTTTTAAGAAGAGAAATATCTCAAAAGATTTCATTTGGAAGAGATCCAATTCCTAATAATGTAAAAGTTCCTAGAGATTATAAATATCCACTATATTCTACTGATTTACCAAAGATTAAGAAAATAACTAATTTAAAAATCGAAGGAACTAATCCTAATACAGTTAACTTTAGAGAAAACCCTAAGTTGACTAGTCTCAAAGGTATTGAATTCTTAGAAGAGCTAAGTAGTTTAACTTTAGAAAAATCCGATATAAAAACTATAGATTTATCTAATAATAAAAAATTAAGATCTTTTGTTTCTAAATATAACAATACTGAAACTCTAATATTAGGTGAATTACCTAATTTAGAAACACTCCTTATCGGCGGAAATAAAATAAAAGATCTCAATCTTTCAGGTACAAAGGCATTGACTAGAGTCGAAGCTCCAAATTGCAATATTGAAAGTATTAACATAACTAATTTAGATAAGCTTAATCGTCTATGGATAA
>JAUNVB010000038.1 GCA_030537835.1 Andreesenia angusta
TTTGAAAATATTGATTCAGGAGAGATAAATATTGATAATAAATCTATATTAAATAAAGCACCAGATAGGAGAAATTTAGGTATGATTTTTCAACAAAGCAACCTATTTCCAGCAATGAATGTATATGATAATATAGCTTTTGGATTGAAAATTAAAAATCTTTCAGAATCAGAAATCAAAAAGAAAGTTAGAAATGCATTAGAAATGGTAGAAATGATAGGATTTGAAAAAAAGTATCCAAGTCAATTATCAGGAGGAGAACAACAAAGAGTTTCTATTGCAAGAACATTGGTAACAAGTCCAGAAGTCTTATTGCTCGATGAACCATTTAGTGCAATTGATGCAAAACTCAGAAGAAATTTACAAAATAGTTTAAGAAATATTCATGATGAACTTGGGATAACTTCAATCTTCGTTACACATGATCAAAATGAAGCTATGATATTATCAGATAAAATTTGTATAATGAATAATGGTAAAATAGAACAGTATGGAAAACCAGCAGATATCTATGAATCACCAGCAAGTAAGTTTGTAGCAAGTTTTATTGGAAATTATAATATATTATCAAAAAAGGAATATAGAAAATTAGATATAATAGATGATAGTGAGTTCATAGCAGTTAGACCAGAAACTATAAAAATTATAACAAAGAAAAATTTAGACTGCTTAAAGGGAAAAATTATGAAAGTATCATTTCAAGCTAGTCTTGTAATATATGATATAAAAGTTAAAGATATAAAGATAAAAGTAGAAAAAATTTTTAAAGATCAGAATGTATTAAAGAAAGGTGATGAAATTTACATTCAAATAAATAAAAATGATATTATAAAATTGTAATAAAAGAACTTAGCATTTTTCTATAATAAATTTGCTAAGTTCTTTTGCTTTATGATAAAATTATAGTAAAATATATCAAAAATAATAATCTATAAGAATAACTTACATATTAAAAATGATAAATTTAAGAAAATAGAGTCTAAAAGTATTAGAAGCAGTTTTTTAATATATAAAATTAAGAAGAAGGTGTGATAACATGGTTAGTATAATAAAAAGACAGATATTACCTACATTTATAATATCATGGGTTTTTTGGATAGGATTAGCAATATTGACAAGAAATGGAGATATAGAACCATTAAAATTTCCGGGAATAATACTATTATTCCTAGGAGGATTTACACCGACGATAGTTGCAATTTATAACTATGGAGATATAAAGAATATATTTAAATACTTAAGAAATGGAAAAATAGATAAAAAACTCATATCAATATTCCATATTATAATATTTTTAGGTGCCCTAATATCGTCTAAAGGAGATATAGAGAAGAGTTTACCGATACTTCTAATAACTTGGCTTCTTATGACTATAGTCCTTGGAGGAAACGAGGAATTACTCTGGAGAGGAATATTATTAGACTCATTTATGAAAAAAGCGAGATTTATTCCTTCAAATATAATAATAGGGATTATATGGGGCTTCTGGCATCTGCCTTTATTTCTAATAGAAGGATTTAATAAAATACCTTTTCCTTTCTTTATACTTTCATCCATAGCATTATCAATAATCTTATCATTTATAAGATACAGAGGAAATATAATATCTGCTATGGTATTTCACGGACTGATAAATACAGTATTTAATAGCTTCAATATAGTAAATCCATTTGGCTTGTTAATATCTCAATTAATACTCCTAATTTATTCAATCTATAAAGCAAGAGAAGTAGATGAAAAAGACAATGTCTGGGATAAAGTTGCTGATATATACGATAAGATATTAGAAAATGATAGACCTGCATATAGAAAGATAGGAAAGAATATTAATAAATTAGATAAAAATGCAAGAGTTTTAGAACTCTGTTCAGGAACGGGAATATTGACAGAATATATATATAAAGATTTTACAGAATTAGAATCTAGTGATTACTCAGATGAGATGCTAAGAGAATTAAAGACTAAATTCTCAGGATCTAATATAAAAATTTCAAAAATAGACTGCATGAATATAGATAGAGAAGACAAAACTTATGATATCGTAATAATAGCTAATGCCTTACATATAGTTCCAGATGCTGATTTAACAGTAAAAGAGATTAGAAGGGTATTAGATGACTCAGGTATATTTATAGCAGCTACATTTTTAAGAGAGAATAGCCTTAAGCAAAGATTGATGAATAAAATATTGAAATTAGCTGGAATAGAAACTTATAATTCGTGGACATTCAAAGAATATAAGGAGTTTTTTGAGAATAGAAATTGGGAGATAATAAGATCAGAAAAAATTCCTTCAAAATTTCCAATAGGATATTTAGAACTTAAAAAGAAATAAGCAAAGATAATATATAGATCTAATATAGGGGAGCATAGCTCCCCTTATTTAAATTCCAATTTAACAATCTGCATATGGAGTCTATTATCACAGTATTTAGAAAATAATCTAAATACTCGACTTATAGATTTATCTTTTAGATCATTATATCCTAACATATAGCCCCTACTACTAACTTTAGTATGTTTAAGCCACGGAATTAACTCATCTTCAATATTATCTACATAGAAGAAATCCTCTAATTCAACAATGCCAGCTTGCTTTAACCAGGTTTTAATCATCATTTTAACTGCTCTTTTTCCTGCCGCATCGAAGACTAAAATACTATTTGAAAATCGTTTCTCCATATTTAAAAATAAAGACTTTATATCCTCAGTTTTAAAATAGTAAAAGACACCAGAAGCAAAAAACACTACACCATTAGATGAATCGATTAGATCAAACCATTTAATATTATTTAAATCAGTAGATATATTAATAACTCTATCTTTTTCACCCAATAGCCTATTTCTAATTTCAATTACATTATAATAATCTATATTATATATCTTACAAAGGCCATTATCACAGCTCTCACCAGTCTGATCTAATCCACAGCCAAGATTTACAATTGATGCTTTAGGGTGAGTTCTCATATATTCTTTTATCTCTATTGCTAAATCAGACTGTCTCATAGCAATCTCTAAAGCTCCGAATTTATGCATAAGAGATTTTGACTTAGATTTTAATTTAGAAAAATCATAATCGATCTTTTCTATTAATTCTATTGATTCCCTATCTTCAAAGAGATTTGGATATATTTCAGTAGATAGTTTCCTAGCATACAATGGTATTACAAGAGTTTCTGCAACCGTATTTTTTTCTATAGAAAATTTTTTCTCATTCATTATATTCACTCCTATATTATTTACTCTCAAAATACAAGAGCTCTTAATATTAATTTTAACTATTTATTCTTTTCATGTCTATAATTATATGCAATATAAGATAAAGATTATTGATATCTTGATTGCAATTCAATATTCTGTTAAAATTAAATAAGAGGATTTCTTAAGAAGCGATTATATTTTAAATCAAATCTGAAGAAGTCCTCTTTTTTATTAATATATATAAAGGGGAGATTAAAATGAAATTGAGTAAATTTTATAAATCAAAAATTGGGAAAGAATATGTTCAAAATATTGATAGAAGATATAGGGAAAATTTTGAAAATATGATTGATAGTATAGAGGGAGATAATTGGACAAAGAAACAGAAGAAAAAGCAGAAATCAAGTATAATTCCTATACTAGCTCTCTATAAGACGTTTATAGACTTTGGATTTTCAAAAGAAGATGCAAAGGAATTATCTAGGCTTTGGATATACAATACTAGCGAAAAAGCACATAAGATTTTATATAAGACATTTAATTTTCCTAAATTTGAGAAAATTTTTAGATTCATATTTCGGAAGGGATTAGAAGCGGATGAGATATGGATTAGCAAAACCATAGAATCAGATGATGAAGCTCTAAAAGTAGATATAACAAAATGTCTTTGGAAAGATACCTGTGATTATTTCAATTGTCCCGAATTATGCGAAGTATTCTGTTCGGCTGACTGGGTAGTATTTGGAGATATAGATAGATTAGAATTCAATAGAAGCGAGACATTAGGAACTAAAGGAGATAAATGTGATTTCAGATTTAGATTTAAATAAATACTGAGAATATTTAATATATTATTTTAATACATATGCTATTTGGAAAAACCTCAAATTCATCATAGTTTTTGTATAGAAATATCCACTTCTATGTATATTATAATATAATTGTACACTTTATCGAAATTATATATTGAAATCAATTTATCTTATATAAAAAGGGTATATATAAATATAGAGAATTCAAACTAAAAAAGAAGGGTTTGAGTATTTATGAAATATGGAAAAATAATAATTATAATGGTTATATCTTTATTTTTAATGGCTTGTGGAGATGAATTAGAGAAAAACGAAAAGATTGAAAGTAACGAAGCAATTCAAACATATAGTCGTATGGTTATGGTTAAAGGGAAAAGATATGTAAATACAGGAAAAGAGAGAGATGGAGAGCCACACTGTGGCACACCTGATGGGAAGATAGTCAAATCGGTAAATGCTACTAGTACACCGACAGAAGATGATGAATCTAATTTTGGAACAGGCTATGAATATCAGATATATAAAGAGGATAGTATAGTAGTTAATATTGATGATAAATGGATAGTATTTAAATTAGAAAAATAGATAAAGACCCTTATAAGGGTCTTTATTTTTAGACAATATCTAAAGTCGTCTTATATTTAGGTGCAGGAAACTCTTCATCTAAAAGAGCTAGTTCTTCATCAGATAATTCTATATCCAAAGCCTTTATATTTTCTAAAAGATGTTTCTTCTTACTAGTTCTAGGTATTGGGATTACTAATTCTTTAGATAATAAAAAAGAAAGCATTATCACGTATATGGAAGTATTGTAAGAAATAGCAATAGATCTAAGAATATTTGAATTCAATATCTCATCTCTCAAATAACCCGCCTGTGCAAGAGGGCAATAAGCCATTAATTTCATATTAACGCTCTTCATGAAAGGGTATAAATCGAATTCAATACCACGACTACCTAAATGGTAGAGCAGTTGATTCGTAATACAATTCTTCCCATTATCTATAGATAAAAGCTCTTTCATATCATCTAAATCAAAATTCGAAACACCCCAGTTTCTGATAAATCCTTTAGATTTCAATTCTTCCATGCATTCTATTGTCTCTAAAAGAGGAATACTTCCTCGCCAATGAAGTAGATATAGATCTAGATAATCAGTTTGCAATCTCTTCAAACTATTTTCACAAGATTTAAAGATATTATCTCTCCCAGCATTGAAAGGATAGACTTTAGAAACTAGGTATAGATCTTCTCTTTCATAACCTTTTATAGAATCACCTACTAAAATTTCAGCATTTCCATCAGCATACATCTCGGCTGTATCTATGAGATTTATCCCAGACTCAATTCCAGTTCTAAGAGATTCAATTTCATGCTTATATAAATTGCTGTTTTCAGCCATCATCCAAGTTCCTTGACCCATTCTAGATACTTTTTTTCCGCTCAATGTAGTCTTCATAAAACACCTCCGCTTAAATATGATTTCATTATATCAAAATATAGATGTCGAAAATAGTTTCATTTAAAACGGAGTATAAAATACTTATGATATAATGTCGGTATATGACCATGAGATTTATATTCTAATTCTAAAAATAATATAAAATAAGAGGAAAATTATGATTAATTTAAAGAAAAAAGATTTAGCTTATTATAGTCGAATAATTTGGTTCTATATGAAGTATCAAATTATAAGCAAGGGAATAGTAGGAATTGTAATCCTTCCTATATTTACTCTAATAATACAAAAGCTTATTAAGAGTACTGGGAGGACTAATCTATCTAGTGGGGATTATTTAGAGTTTCTATTCAGTTTTAAAGGAATTGAGATGCTAATATTTGCAATAATTCTATTAATAATATTAACAGGATTAGATATAAATGCATTGATTATTATGAGTGCCATGATAAGAGAGAATAGAGTGGTGTCAAATATTAGAAGTATAGTATATATTGGGATAAAATCGCTTAAATCATTTTTGAAACCTTCAGGACTCTTTCTATTAATATATGTAGCAATTATAGTTCCTTTAGTGTCTATCGGTATAACGATATCACCTATGGAAAATTTTCAAATACCTAATTTCATAAAATCGGTGATATTCGATAATAATATTCTAAGCGTATTATTCTACACTATTATTTTTATTCTAACGCTAATAACATTAGTTCATATATTTACCTTTCATTATATACTGATATCTGAATACGATATAAGAAGAGCGCTTAAAGAATCTTCAAAACTCATGAAAAAATATTGGAAAGAATTTATAGTAGAAATATTAAAAAGAACTTTAAAGAGAATATTTATAATAATTGCTTTAATAATATTGATATTTTTGACAACCCTACCGGCTTATATAATACCAAAATCGATTTATATATCAAGATTTCTAACCTTATTTACTTTATTTATAATAATCGGAATAATTGCTTTTATAACATTTATGGCTGTTCCAGTATTTATAGAAGATCTGACCAGATTATTTTATGAATTAAATGAAAAAGAAGGAAGAAGAATAGAATTAAATATGAAATTAGATAAAAAGAAGATGGAATATAAAAAGCCTTTAGAATTCAATATAGGCTCAAAGAAATTCTTTACAATTTCAATAACTTTAATCTTAATTGTAGATATAGTATTCGCTTTAATTCTTACATTTAATTTTGAAACCATATTTAATCCTAAAAGAGATATAGAGATAATAGTTCATAGAGGTGGCGGAGATTTAGCAGCAGAGAATAGTCTAAGAGGATTGGAAAAAGCGATAGAATTAGGAGCAGATAGAAGTGAATTCGATGTACAGAGAACTAGAGATAATCAATATATTATAAATCATGATATGAATTTCAAGAGATTGACAGGAGAAAAAAGAAAATCTTCTGATATGGACTTGGACGAGATAGAGAGATTAAAAATAAAAGATACATTCAATAGCTCTAGACCTTCTCAGAAAGTAGCTAGATTAGAAGAATTTCTTGATACGGGCAAAAATAATATTGGATTATTTATAGAATTAAAAGGAAATACAGCCGACCGACAGATGGCAGACGATATTGTAAGATTAGTAAAGGAAAGAGGTATGGAGGATGAAATTGTCTTATTATCTCTTGATTACGAATTAATAAAATATATTGAAGAGAAATACCCTGAAATGAAGTCTGGATTTTTATATTTTTTCTCAATAGGTGATATAGGAAGATTAAAAGGAGACTATTTAATAATGGAAGAGAGAGAAGCTAGTAAGGGAAGAGTCGAAGAGATACAGAAAGCTGGTAAAAAAGCTATAGTATGGACTGTAAATACACCAAAATCCATAGATAGATTTGTGAAATCGAATGTAGATGGGATTATAACGGATCATTTTAAGAAAGTTAAGGATGCGATAAAAGAAAGAGATCAAAGGTCAGATTTTGAAATAATCATAGATAAACTTCTTGATTTTGATAAATAGAGAAAGCCATTGAATGAATTCATTCAATGGCTTTTTATTAATTATTATTCTTTTCTTCCTCTATGCTATCTGCAATAGCATCTGCTAAAGCAACTAAATCATCCCATTGTTCAGGAGTTCTTCTAGAAAGTATCTGGAAGGTTTCTCCTATTTGCTCTAGATTTTTCATAGCACCAAAAAGTTCTTGGGCTTTTTTCTCAGCTTGACCACCCCATGTTTTATTTACACTTAAAGCATATTTACGATTCTGATAATTTGAATGAACGAGTTCATTGAATAGATCAGCTAAAGGGAAGTAAATTTGACTATTATAATTTGCTATTGAAAAAACAGCATGTGAATAACGGAAGAGTTTCGTCATAATTATAGAAGGCTCCGTTTGAGATGCATCAAACATCTGAATATTTTTAACGCCTCTTTCAGCTAAAAGTATTGCCAATTCTTCAGCAAATTCTTTTGAATTACCGTACATAGATCCATATACCATTACTACACCTATATCTTCTGGTGTAAATGTAGACCAAATTCTATATTTTTCCATAACCATATTTATATTATCCTCATCACGGAAGCATAGGCCGTGTAGAGGAAAAATTTCTTTTATCTCTAAATCTTTAATTCTCTTAAAAAGTTTTTGAACTGATAGACCGTGAC
>JAUNVB010000039.1:0-2282 GCA_030537835.1 Andreesenia angusta
TCATCCGTTAAATTATACTCTCTTAAATTAAGTTTTACACTTAAAGTATCCCCTTCTAATTCTGGATACTCCATTCTAATATAAGCAAATGGTGAAATCTTTTCTGATTCATCTTTTGTTAATTTTATACTCACATCAGAAGTAGGCATTGTGAAAGAGATAATGTCATTTTCATCTTTTACTGTTTCAATTTCTGCACCTTCATCTTTTTTAGCTCTCTTTTTCTTAGTAACTACAGCGTTTGCTCCATTATAAACTTTTATTTCTACTTTTTCCCCTGGTGAAATATTTCTACTCTTATTTAAGAGCTTAAAAGAATTCCTTTCTTCATTTTCAATAGTATCATCACTAAAATATATTCCATCATCTGTCTTAATTACATTTTCAATATCTTTATTATCATCACTCACCATAGATACCGTATAGTAATCTTTTAAAATAACTTTTGCTATATTACTTATTGATTCATAACCAAAATTAGCTATACTCTTGTATTCTGTGCCTCTATTTATTCCTTTATACAATCTTGGTAATGACTCTGTTTCATTTTCATCTCCTCTAATAGAATCTAATGATATTACAGCATCAACTGGTACTCCCTCCGAATAGTTATCAGGACTAAATCCTTCAATATAAATAATATCAGATTTTCCTTCTAGATTTACTAGATTGCCATATTCTGTTTCAAATTTGAATCCATCAGGAGCTACAAAACCTAAAGATAATTTATCTTTATCAAACTTTTCAGATTTTTTGTTTTCGTAATATTCTACAATACTCTTTACTGGAATTGATTTTTTTACAATCGCTTCTATTGCTCCTGATTTAGGGGTCTTCCCTGAAAATTTAATTTCATCATTACTAATAAAACTCAATTCCTTACCATTCTCTGTATAGGTATTTTTTCCCTCATCATAATCCCATGCAGTCACCAGCTTAGGATTATTAAAAGCTTGATCTTCAGTCGTCTTATATATTTTTATCTGCTCTCTTTTTGCTTCTTCTCCATTTTCTGCAAATGCAAAATTCGAAAATGAACCTATTAACAATGCAACAGATAAAACTGAAGACATAATTCTTTTAATCATTAATTAATTCCTCCTTCTTATTTATTTTTTATTGTCCATTCTATATACTTTTCAAAGTATATCGGATGATTTATTATAACGATATACTGTATTAAGTATATCGTTGTGTAAAAAAATATTTTCATCTAAGATTATATCTTAATTTTCATGAAACTTCAAGTAAATAGATTATTAGATTCAAAAAAAGAAGCCGTTACGGCTTCTTTTTCTATTTATCTATACTAATACCTTCTAATAATTTCTCATATTCTTCATCATTCAGTTCATAATCATAAGCTAATTTATACCATTCTTTAGTCTTCTCTTTCAAATCAACCTCATATACTTCTGGATATACCATAGTAGCCATCCAATATATTCCTATAATTCTATTCGCACTCGGTGGCTTAGATATCCAAGAAAAAGGATCTTGTGGTGCGTTATAAACAGTTTTGTTTTTAACTGCTTCTATCCCTTGCCAGTTTTCATCATTTAATAACTTTTCTGCCAAACCTATATTATTAGCTATTATAATATCCGGATTCCATTCTAGAACTTGTTCCATAGAAACTGGTTGTCCTGGTTTTCCACCTTGAGCTTCAATATTAGCAGCATTCTCTGCACCTATCAAGTTTAAAATCTCAGTATGTGCTGTTCCATCTAAATCAGCACCTAATCCATCCTCACTAGTGGTCTGATAAACTCTTTTTTTCTGCTTTATCTTTACACTTCCCGATTTTGCAAAACTTATGGCATCTTCAGTAAATTCTGCTAATTCCTCTCCTCTCTTTTCATTTCCTAAAAGTTTTCCTAGAGTTCTAAAAGCTTCAGCAGTATTTTCTAAACTAGCATTGATAAATATAGTTGGTATTTTTGTGGTGTCCTGTACCTTATCTAAATCCTCTTTTATATTATCTTTTTCCTCGCCTATATCTATGATTAAATCTGGCTTCATATTGATTATCTCTTCATAATTCATTTGGCCATCTCCACCATATAATTGACCTGTTATAGGTAATCCTTCTGGTATTCCCTTCTGAACATCACTAGCCTCACCTGCAAGGCTGACAAGTTTTTCAGGTGCAACCATGGATATCATAAGTTGTGCAAGTTTTCCTGATGGAACTATTTTTTCTGCATTTGTTATTTCATTCTCTCTACCAACAGAATCAGTAAAGATTTTATTTTCCGTCTTCTCTTTAGACTTTTCATCTA
>JAUNVB010000039.1:2382-5159 GCA_030537835.1 Andreesenia angusta
TTTGCAAGTCCTTCTTTTACAGCCTCTTTTACTTCATCATTTTCTTCTATCCAATATGGTCTCGATGCAATCTTCTCTCCATCTTTTTCATCCCAATCAGCAGAATTCCAAAGAACTGCAATCTTTATTTTAGGATAGTTCTTCATAGAGTCAAACATATCTCTAAACCAAGCTGCTTTATCTCCACCTATAGAAGAAGAGGAAAATTCAGTAATCATAAAAGGCTGGGAAAATCTCTCTTCATATTCCTGATAGAGTGGTTTATATGCTTCATCAAAACTTCTCCACTCTTCACCTTCATAGAAATTACCTGTATTATAAGCTGTTAAACCGATAATATCTACATACTCATCTCCAGGATAATAAGCTAAATACTTATTATGACTTAAATCTGGGAATGATTTTTCATTAGGATTGAATATATAGATTAGATTATCGACTCCTTCTTTATCAAAAAAATCATGTATATATCTAAATGCATCTATATACAGATCTGGATCCTTTCCTAAATGGTGTGTACAGTAGCTAACCCAATCACCATTCATCTCATTATTTATCCTAAGCATAATAGGTTCTTCATGCTTTTTAAAATTATCTGCATATTCCTTTAAGAAATCATCATATTTTCCTGTTAAAATATCTAATGTCCTATCTTCTTGCCCCTCAATATTAGGACCACCTTCAAAAGTGCTTAATGTAAGTTGTATAACTCTATTATTCTCTTTAGCATTTTTAAATAATCTCTGCTTTAATACTCCAAAACCTTCTTGAAACACCTTAGTCGAGCTATACGATAGTAATACATCGAATCTATAATCGAATTCTCTTTCTAATTCCTCTATATGTTCAGAACTAACCGATTGATCTGGCTTTTCTAATGTCTCTTCAAAAAGTCCAAATTCTTGATTATCACTCAATAATTTTTCATCTACAAATTTTTGAGTCTTTTCATTGAATTTTCTCTTTTCAATTAAAGACTCTGTTCTATGTTTTTTCACTTCACCTTTTTTATCTATTATCTTAAAACCAGATAATATCTTTTCATAATCGACTTTTTCATCCGCAGATTTTATCATTAAAGTATAAACTTCTTTTTCTGATCTAGGTATAGTTATAGTTATATAATTATTCTTATCATTTTGAACTTTTTCAATCTTCGGTCTATTATAAGATATATAGTAGCAATCTAAATCACTAAGCTTTTTAGTCGATGATTTAGGTAAAGTCTTATCCTCTACAATCGCAAATACCTTAGACTCTATTATTCCCTTATTCCCATAGACATTTAAAGTCTCATAATTCACATCTTCTATATCTCTAAAATCATCATAGAAGACTATAATATCCATTTTATCTCCTATCAATTTAGTGAATATCTCTTCTTTGCTATCATCGATTTGATATTCTCCTCTTAACTTAATTTTATATCCTAATGCCTCATTAGAATATACTGTTTTCTCAATCAGAAATTCTCTAATAATAAAAATGGTTATTATAAATATTATCGCTATTAAGGCTATTCTGAATATTTTTTTCTTCTTAAAATCTATATTCCCCATATTTTAATCCTTTCATTTATAATTATAATACTATATTAACCTATCTAGATAGATATCTCTAGCCCTTTATATGTTTTTTCAATGCCTCTATAGCTAATTCATATCCTAATATACCGAGTCCACTGATTTGACCTATACAAGCTTGAGCTGTAATAGAGTCTTTTCTAAAATCTTCTCTTCTCTGAATATTGCTTATATGAACTTCTATAGTCGGAAGAGTTATTGATTTTAATGCATCTAATATAGCTATACTATAATGTGTATATGCTCCAGGATTAATAATTATTCCATCTACTTTTTCAAATGCTTCTTGTATCTTAGTAACTATATCGCCTTCTGTATTACTCTGATATAGTTCTATATCTATACCTAATTCCTCACCCTTAGCTTTTATTCTTTCACATAGAGCCGAATAGTTTTCTAAACCGTAGATATTCGTCTCTCTAATTCCTAACATATTTATATTCGGTCCGTTTATAACTAAAATTTTCATATTTATCAGCCACTCTCTACTAAATTTTATCGATCTATTTTATCGAATTAATTATATCTTTTACTACATCAGTTAAATATTTATCATTTTTCACTATTATTTTTGCAGATTCAATATATCTATCATATCTCTGATCATAGAGTTTATAAATACGATTTTGATCATCTTTTAAAAGAGGTCTAGATTCGCTATCTAATGTATCTAATATATCTTCAACTGATCTATCTACGAAGATTACATATTCTTCATTCTTCAATATATCTATATTTCTATCTTTAACTACTATTCCTCCACCCGTCGATATAACGGCATTCTTTGATTTCAAAGCTTCCTTTAAAGCAATAGTCTCTATTCTTCTAAATTCCTCTTCTCCATCTTCAGAAAAAATTTTATCTATACTTTTTCTTGCTATTTCAACTATTAAATCATCCGTATCTATAAATCTCATTCTCAATTTACTAGATAGCAATTCACCAATAGTAGTCTTACCAGAACCTGGCATACCAATTATAATAATATTCATAGAATCATCCTCATCTCTATAATAATCAAATATGCGATTTATAATTCCCTAATAATTTAAAATAAGTGCTATTCTTTTCAATCTTAGCTATTGCTTTTCTGAGATTAGGATCTGATAAATTACCCTCAAAATCTATATAGAAGAAATACTCCCAAGATTTAGAAACTACAGGTCTAGATTCTATTCTCAACATATTTAAATT
>JAUNVB010000039.1:5259-8108 GCA_030537835.1 Andreesenia angusta
ACTCCCAAGATTTAGAAACTACAGGTCTAGATTCTATTCTCAACATATTTAAATTATTCTCAGCAAAATAGCTAAGTGCTCCATAAAGAGAACCCGCTTTATGTGGTGCTGAAAATATTATACTTATCTTATTGCTACTGCCATCTATTTCAACTCTTTTACCTATTATTACAAATCTAGTATAATTATTAGAATTATAATTGATACTAGGGGCTAATATTTCAAGATTATAGAGTTCAGCAGCTCTCCTACTAGCAATTGCCGCTATAGATTTGTCTTTTCTTTCTTGTACGAGTTTAGCACTTTCTGCTGTATTTCTAAAAGCTACCTGATTCCAATTGAATTGCTTTAAATAGCTTTCACTCTGACTTAGTCCTTGTTGATGTGAATAAACCTCTTTTATATCTTCTAATTTAGTTCCTGGTAGTACTAGAAGATTTTGATCTACTTTCACACTAGTCTCTCCGACTATATAATAACCATATTTTCTTAAATAATCATATACCTCAGTTATACTTCCTGTAGAGGAGTTCTCTATAGGGAGGACTCCATAGTCTATATCATCATCTTTAAGACTTCTAAATACATCTTCAAATTCTTTTACATTCAGACTTTTAACATCATGACCGAATGCATTTATCATAGCTTCTTCACTATAAGCACCTGGAACACCTTGATATACGACTTTTGGATTGTGCTTGGGCGTTGATGCATTTTCTACTAGATTCTCTAGTTCAGAATATTCATCACTGTCTAAATTATTTGAGAATATCTGTTTTGCTTGATATCTTCTGCTTATGGACATAAGAGAATTATAGAAATCTACTAAAGATTTATCATATTCATGATTGCTAAGATAGGCTTTATTCTTTTCTATTACCTTCTTCTCTCTTTCACTATCGAATATCTTTTGATCATTCTCTTCTTTATATCTTGCAACTTGAATTACAAGATTCATCCTCTCTTCAAATAATCTAGTAAGATCCTTATCGACACTATCTATTTTCTTTCTTATCTCATCAAGATTTAAATCATTCATCTAAAACTCTCCTTCTAATAGCATCAAATCGAGTATAGCTATAGCTGCAACCGATTCAAGCACTGGAACTGCTCTATGGACTATACAAGGGTCATGTCTGCCATGTACTTCTAATTCCGTTTCTTTCATATCTTTTATATTAATAGTATTTTGTTTTATAGATATTGAAGAGGTTGGTTTAATTGCAACTTTAAATATAATAGGCATACCATTAGATATCCCACCTGTTATACCACCATTATTATTCGTCTTAGTTCTAATATCTTCGCCTTCTAAATGATATTCGTCATTTGCTTCTTTTCCGTTCATTTCAGTAATGGAAAATCCTGCTCCAAATTCTATTCCTTTTACGGCCGGTACAGAAAAGACTATTGATGATATTTTACTCTCTACTGAATCGAAGAAAGGATTTCCAAGCCCTACCGGTGTTCCAGAGATCATTACTTCTACAGTCCCACCTATAGAATTTCCTTCTTCTTTTGCTTTGAGTATTTTTTCCTGCATCTCTCTACCCTTTTTATCATCTAATACGGGAAATTCTTTATCTCTTAATTTTTCTACTAAAGATTCATTTAAATTCAATTTATCAAAATTTTCATCTTCAATATCTCCTATAGATGATATATGAGCTGATATATTTATTCCTTTTGATTTTAATATCTGTTTTGCTAATGAGCCTGCAAATACGAGTGGTGCCGTGATTCTTCCAGAAAAATGTCCTCCTCCTCTATAATCATTAAATCCCTTATACTTTATAAATCCAGGATAATCTCCATGGCCAGGTCTCATATTGAACTGTATATTGCTATAGTCTTTAGACTTAGTATTAGTATTCATTATAATAGCTGCAATAGGTGCCCCTGATATCTTATCCTCAAATACGCCACTTAAGATATCAAAAAGATCTTTTTCTTCCCTAGGTGTAGATAATTTGTTCTTCCCTGGTGCTCTTCTCTTCATATCTTTTCTGATATAATCATAGTCTATCTCATATCCTACTGGCATTCCATTTATAACTATGCCTATGCCTTTGCCATGAGATTCTCCAAAAATAGATAATTCTAATCTCTCTCCCCAAGTTCCACTCAAATCAAATCTCCTCCTAATCTTTTGAAATCTTCCCAGAAATTCGGATAAGATTTATTTACAACTTCTGGATTGTTTATTATGACTTCTCTCTCACATCCTATAGTGGCTATAGCCATAGCCATAGCTATTCTGTGATCATTCCATGTGTCTATCTTCACACCACCTAAAAGGCTCTTCTTTCCTTTTATTATGAGTCCATCTTCCGTCTCAAATATATCTGCTCCTAATTTTTCGAGTTCCGTCTTAGTCGATACTATCCTATCTGATTCTTTAATTCTAAGTCTCTGTCCATTTATTATTCTAGTCTCTCCTTCTGAAAGAGATGCTAGAACGGATAGAACTGGTATTATATCTGGAACTTGTGATGCATCTATAATAGTCCCTTTAGTCTCTGATGGAATGGCTTTTATCATTAAATCATTTATCTCTAATTTTCCATTCATCTCTTTCACAATATCTACTATGCCTTTATCTCCTTGTAGAGAATTTCTATCAAGATCTAAAGACTCTATCTCTTCTCCTAGAAGGCCTGCTACAATCCAAAATGCCCCTTGTGAATAATCCCCTTCGACTCTATAATCTCTTGCTATATATTTTTGATTCCCTGGAATTATGAACTCCTTATAATCATTATTGATTATATTTACTCCAAATTTTTTAAGTATGTCTATGGTTAAATCAACATAGCCTTTAGATTCTAATTCTGATTCTGTTATAATTA
>JAUNVB010000008.1 GCA_030537835.1 Andreesenia angusta
TCTATCTATTCTCTATTAATTTTTCTACATATTCCTTTAATTCTATCATATCTTCATTATCTTCTTCTGTGAAATTAAATTTATTCGTTAATGGAGTCAGTTTCTTATATTCAAACTTCATATGACCTGGTGCTAAAGAACCAGCCTGAGCAAAGCTCACTTCTACTACCTTATTCATATCAATCGTTGTTGGCTCAAAATCCTCATCATCTAATGCTCTTCTTCTAGATATCGTTATTTTATCTTCATCCGCCTCTACTATTAAATGTATAGGCATTTTTACTTCAAACTTCATTTCACTACCCCCTAAGATATTGTTTTAGTCTATTATATCATAGTATAACCCTTCTTTGAATTCTATTTCACTTTTAAAGACTACCATGTTATAATGAAACTACAGCAAAACAGGGTGATTTGTATGATTAATCTAAGAAATGATATAAATTTAAAACAAAATTTAAATTTAAGTCCAAAAGTTTTGAACTATTTAAAAGTAATTCAAATGAATAATTTGGAGTTAAAAAAATATATAGAATTAGAGACAGAATCTAATCCTCTTATAGATTTAAACAAGCTGAGTTCAGAAGATTGGTCTAAATATTTTAGAGGAATGAATGAACAAGTCTATAGAAATAAGTCTGTTCCTGACTCTATAAATTATGAAAATTTCTTGAAAAAAGAGGATACTTTAGAATCATACCTTCTAAGCGAATTGCGTTTTAGAGTTTTAGATTCTGATGTAAGAGAAGTAATAGAAGTATTGATATATAGCTTAGATGATAATGGATTTTTACCATATAGCTCTAAGGAGATTCTATCTTTTTTTGATAAAGATATTAAAATTGAAATTATAGAAAGTGCTATTAAATGCTTAAAAACTTTTGACCCACCCGGAATAGGTGCTAGTGATTTACGTGAATCTCTATTGATACAAGCAAAAGATGATCTTAAGTTAAAAGAATTGATTGAAAAACACTATGAAAAACTTCTAGAAATGGATGTACATAATATTATGAACTCAATGAATTTAACTAGGGATGATTTCGACTCATTATTATTTCGTTTGAAGAACTTAAATCCTTGCCCTTCTTCTGGCTTTTTAAAATCGAATGATATTCCTACAGAGTACATAGTGGCAGATATAATTATGAAAATAGATGGAGACTGTATATCTCTTTCTTTAGATGAGAGCTCTTATCCTAAAATCTATATTTCTCCTACTTATCTAAAAATGCTTGAAAGTGAGACGGGAGAAGTAAAGGACTATTTAACAGAAAAGCTTAATTACTCTAAAATGCTTATTGAAAATATTGAGAAACGCAAAACTACCATAATGAAAGTAGCGAAATCTATATTTAAATATCAGAAAAACTATTTTTTAAAAGATGAAGAGCTAATGCCAATGAATATGGAGTTAATTGCTAAAGATACAGATTTTTCTGTTTCAACTATATCTAGAGCAATAAAGAATAAGTATATAAGCACACCTAAAGGACTATTTGAGTTAAATTACTTCTTTTCTAATAAAAAATATAATGATAATCTTGACTCTGTTCTAGGTATTAAAAATATGATAAAAGAAATTATAGAAAATGAAAATAAAGAGAAACCTTTAAGTGATAACAAAATCTGTCAAAAGCTAAATAATTTAAATGTCGATATTGCAAGAAGAACGGTTTCTAAATATCGTGAGGAGCTTGATATTCCATCTGCTCAAAAAAGAAAAAAATTGTACAAACTAATTTGAAAAACAATTATATAATTACAAAAATTTGTTTAAAAGAAAAATAGATGGATAAATATTAGAATAATTATTTTTATTATACATAGGAGGAATTAAAATGATAAATAAAACTGTATTGAGTTTAGCAACTATTTTGATCTTAAATACATTTAGTATTTCATCAGCAGAACCGATTACATCAGATACTCATCAAGGTAATTGGTATGATGATTCCGTTATATACTTTAAAAATAATAAGTCTTTAAATTTAGATGACTATTTTAATAAATTCGAACCAAATAAAAATATAGAAAGAAAAGAGATAATTGCTCTTTTCAAAAAAGTATCTGATAGCATAGTAAATACTGAAGGGTATATATTTCCAGAAGCTCCTTTTAAAGATATTCCTGATGATGAAAATATTAAAAAATCTATTGATTGGGCTTACGATAATTTAATAACAAATGGAATAAATGATAATGAATTTGCCCCTGATAATAATCTTACTAGAGAAGAAGCTATAACATTTATTTATAGACTGTCAAAAATATTTAATTTAAATTTAAACGATATAAGTAAAACAATTGAATTTGATGACTATGATGACTCTAGTTCATTTGCAAAAAAACCAATTAAATGGGCTATAGATAAAGAAATTATAAAAGGATATGATAATAAAATTTATCCTAAAAATAATATAACTCAAGCCGAGATATTACAAATGACTTATAATCTTTTCAATAAAATGAATGAAAACAAAGAAAATAACTTTTCACTTAGTTTTGAAAGAGATGATATCCAAGATATAGTATTAATAAATTCTAATTTCAAAAAAATAAAAGCAGATAAAGAAAATTTAGAAGAATTTTTAAAAGAATTTGAAGAGTTAAAATTTTCATCAGTAGAAAGTAGAGAGAATACAAAAGCTAATACATTGATCGCAGAATTTATTTTTAAAGAAAGCTCCAATAAACTAAGTTATTCATTCTTTGAATCTCATATAAATTGTGGAAGCTATAAATATAAAATTTCAGATGAGAGCTCTAAAAAATTAAAATCACTGATAAAAAAATGGGATTCTCTCGAAGGAGAAGATTTTGAAGAAAATCAAGGTAAATTAAATAAGTAATAAATCTATATAATAACGATTAAAATAAAAGCTCTGACGGATATTCATCCATCAGGGCTTTTATTTATTTTATTCTTCATCTATTTTGATTTTATAAGTTCTATAATATTCTATTAATTTATATCCTAGTTTTTCATAAACCGGCTCCCCAAGTCTTGATGCTTGTAATACGACAGTATCTACACCTAAGTCTAAAGCTTCATTAGTGCCAATAGATGTTATGAATTTACCAAGACCTCTACCTCTCATATCTTCTTCTGTTGCTACCCAATATATTCCAGCAACTCCTCCAGCTTTATAAGTTTGAACTGCCGATACAGGTCTATTTTTATAATAAACTAAATAACCTTTATTTACCTTTCCATCTAATACATCTGAGCTATTGAACATAGCTTGAGCTGTATTCTCCTCTAATGAAAAACAGTTCCTAACCACAGTTATAAAATCTCTTATCTCTTGAATAGTCTTGACTTGCACTAATTTATAATCACTATCTAAATTCGGTATATTTAGCTTCCTATCTATTGCCATAACTGGTAGTCCTGGCTCTCTATTAGGCTCATAGCCTTTATCTAGAAGTATTTTTTCTATTTTTTCATTCTTCTTATCTCTTATCCAAAAAGTATAGCTAAAACCCTTATTTTTAAAATAATCCTCAGCTTCTTTGAATATTTTTTCTGCATTTTGATCATCGAAGCAAAATATCCCATTTGCATGACCTTCTGTCGTATTCTCCCCTACGCAGAATAAAAAATATTCATCATTCTCTATAAACTCAGCTTTAGGACTATTTTCCATCATATTTTTTATAGACTCAATTATATTTATAAATGCTCCATCCTTTATACTCATACTCTCACCTCTAATCTATTTCTATATCTAGCATCACTGGGCAGTGATCACTTCCCATTATATCTGTATGAATCTCAGCTTTTTTTAAACTATCATTCAATCTTTCTGAAACTATAAAATAATCAATTCTCCATCCTGAATTTCTCTCTCTCGATTTCCTCATATAGGACCACCAAGAATAGATTTCTTCTTTATTTGGATAGAAAAATCTGAAAGTATCAGTAAAGCCTGAGCCTAAAAATTCAGTCATCTTTCCTCTTTCCTCATCAGAAAAACCTGCGTTCTTTCTATTAGTACTCGGATTTTTAAGATCAATCTCTTTATGAGCAACATTTAAATCTCCACATACTATTACAGGCTTTTTATTATCTAAAGATTTAATATAATCTCTAAAATCATCCTCCCACTCCATTCTATAATCAAGTCTTGCAAGCCCTCTCTGTGAATTAGGAGTATAGACATTTACCATAAAAAATTTATCAAATTCTAAAGTTATAACTCTTCCTTCCTTGTCATGCTTTTCTATTCCAAGACCAAGCTCTATATTTATAGGTTCTTTCTTAGTAAAAATAGCTGTGCCAGAATATCCTTTTTTCTCCGCATAATTCCAATATTGATTATATCCTTCTAATTCAAGTTCTATCTGACCTTCTTGTAATTTTGTCTCTTGAACACAGAATATATCCGCATCTATTTCTTTAAAATAATCTAAAAAACCTTTCTTTACGCACGCTCTTAACCCATTGACATTCCACGAAATCAGTTTCAATTTATCTCCTCCAATATATTGCTATTTTATCTCTATTACTTCCACTCTATATCCATCAGGATCCGTCACAAAATAGTATCTTGCACTATCATCTGATAAGCCCATAATATCTGTAACCTCATAACCCATTTCTCTATGTTTATCTCTACTGCTCTCTAAATCTTCAGTTCCTACTGCAGTATGGCTGAAGCCATTTCCGATACTATATTTCTCCTTCTGTCCATAATTATAAGTTAATTCTAATTCATATTTTCCTTCTTCATCAGTTAAATAAACTAAAGTAAATTCATTTTCAGGAAAATCCTTTCTCTTAGATTCAATCAATCCTATAGCCTCTTTATAAAATTTCAATGATTCTTCTAAATCGAATACCCTCAAACAAAGATGTAACATCTTCATATTCAACACCCCTTACTAATCATTTTATATTTATTATATAACAAAATATTTAAGTTTCAAAATAAATGAATTTGCTAAAATAGCTTATTTTTCTAATTTGATTAGGATTTTAGCATTTTATCTCTGCAGAAACTTCCGCTTTATTATATAATAATGATATCGATAACTTTAAAGTGGTGGTGTTTTTATGTACGAAAAAATATATTCTGAGCTACTTAATAATTTGGACAATGGAATACGTTCAATATTAGTAACAGAAGTAGAAATAGAAAATTCTAGAAATAAAATTGTTAATAAAGAGTTATTCTCTCTAGAGGATTTAAAGAAAGAAAAATTTGATAAGAAGTTTGAGCCCTTAGTTGAAGAATTAAAAAATTCTTTTAACTTAGGAACGCCACAAAAGATTCAAAATAGTGATAAGATGTTCATTATAGAACCCTTCTTCCCAAAGCCTAGGGTCGTGATATTTGGTGGAGGACATATTGCAAAACCCTTAGTAGATCTCTGTGTTGATTCGGAGTTTTCCGTCACTGTAATAGACGATAGGCCTGTTTTTGCAAATACTGGTCGATTCCCTAGAGCAGATGAAGTAATCTGTGATTCTTTCAAATCTTCATTCAATAGAGTTAATTTGAGAAAAGATGATTTTGTAGTTATAGTAACAAGAGGGCATAAACACGATAATATATGCTTAAGAAACGCACTTGAAGTAGATGGTTTAGCTTTCTTAGGAATGATAGGCTCTAAAAAAAGAGTACGTGATATGATGAATGAATTAAAAGATGATGGGTATTCTGATCAGCTACTATCAAAAGTAAAATCTCCTATAGGACTTGATATAGGTGCAGTAACCCCGTTTGAAATAGCAATATCTATTATAGCCGAATTGATTGAATATAGGCGAAGAAAATCGAATATGGCAAAAGGTCTTCCTAGAAAATTCAATTGGCCAGAATTTGATAGAGATGTAATCAGTTCTCTTTCAAAAAAAGAGGATATGGATAGAGCTATAATAACTATAACAATGTCTAAAGGCTCTGTGCCTAGAAAAGCGGGTGCTAAGATGCTCGTATATCCTGATGGAAGAATACTAGGAAGTATTGGTGGAGGTTGTGCTGAAGCTGGAATAATAAATACTGCTAGAGATTTAATTAGAGAAAAAGGCTGCATAGAAGAACGAGTGGATATGACTAATGAAGAAGCAGAGAAAAGCGGAATGGCTTGTGGTGGTATAATAGATGTTTTAATTGAAGCCTTTTAAATACAAAATAATTATAATTTGATTAGTTTTAATAGAATTATGATATAATAGTTCTATTAGTTTTAAAGAAATTGGAGTGATTTTCAGATGATTGACCCAAAAGATATTGATTGGAATAATTTAGATTTTTCTTATATTAAGACTCCCTATAGATTTATATCTAGATGGAAAGATGGAAAATGGGATCAAGGTGAATTAACAGAAGATAATATGCTTGTGATGAGTGAAGCTTCTACTGCTCTACACTATGGTCAACAGTGTTTTGAAGGTTTAAAAGCTTATAGAAGAAAAGATGGAAAAGTACAGTTGTTTAGACCTGATGAAAATGCTAAAAGAATGATTAAAAGCTGCAATAAGCTTCTAATGCCAGAATTCCCAATCGAAAGATTCATAGATGCTTGCAAGCAAGTAGTAAAAGCAAATGAAGAATACGTTGGACCTTATGGTTCAGGTGCAACTCTATATTTAAGACCATTAATGATAGGTGTTGGAGATAATATCGGTGTTAAACCAGCTCCAGAATACATATTCACAGTATTCTGTACCCCCGTTGGACCTTATTTTAAAGGTGGAGTTACACCTGTAAACTTCATGATTTCAGAATATGATAGAGCCGCGCCTCATGGAACTGGTGCGAATAAAGTTGGTGGAAATTATGCAGCATCTCTTGCTCCTCATGAAGAAGCTTCAAAACTAGGCTATGCTGATTGTATTTATCTAGATCCAGAAACGCATACAAAAATAGAAGAAGTTGGATCAGCTAATTTCTTCGGAATAACTGAAGATAAAACTTTCGTTACTCCAAATTCTCCTTCTATTTTAAGATCTATTACAAGAATTTCTCTCGTTGAAATTGCCAAAAAATATTTAGATCTTAAGGTAGAGGAAAGAGATGTTTATGTAGATAAGCTTGATGAATTTATAGAAGCTGGAGCTTGTGGAACTGCCGCTGTTATAACTCCTATCGGCGGAATTTGCTATAAAGGTCAATTACATGTCTTCCACAGTGAAACAGAGGTAGGCCCTATAGTTAAAAAACTATTCGATACACTTTCAGGTATTCAATTTGGAGATATTGATGCTCCTGAAGGTTGGATATTCGAAGTCTAATTAAAAATAGACCTAGGATTAAAATCCTGGGTCTATTTTTGTTATACTAGACACTGTATTGAAATTATTTAAATTTAAATATTTAATGTATTTCACCCAAGCGTCTGCTAATTCTAGAATTATAATTCTATCATTAAAACTATTTTCATATATTCTATATCCAATTATAGTTATACTGTGATTCTTATAATATCCAGAAGATATATTAAAAACTATAGGTCTTAAATTCCTTATCTCATTCAATATAATATTAGTCTTTCTCTTAGAGCTTGTCCAGTCTATTCCATAGATATTCTTTGATCTATAGTTCTTCATACCAATTTCTTTAAGATATCTACTTGCTATATTATTCGCTAATAGAGGTGTAGTTCCTCCTCTTAAAGGAATTGGATAAGCTTTTAATCCATTCGCTTTTTTAAGAACTATTTTATATATTTCATCATAATTATCTGGAAATCCGTATCTACCAATATTTTTATGAAACTCCATAACTGTTGCTATTGCTACTAATAGACAATCCCCTTTGCTTTTCTCTCCTGCTCTATGAAAATCAATATATTTCTCTAAACTAAAAATCTCAGTTAGTTTATAATTCTTATTTCCATAATTATAATTTATATATTCTTCAATATCAGATATATCGCCATAAGGCTTTTTATTAAATATGCTTTTAAGAATCTTCATCTTCTATATCTCTTTTAAAAACTTCATCATCTACAGCATTTAAAACTCGCCCTGCTACTAATCCTGAAACTATAGATCCATTTACATTTAATGTAGTTCTTCCCATATCAATTAAAGGCTCTATTGCAATTAAAAGTCCAGCTAATCCTACTGGTAATCCCATAGCAGACAAAACTGTTAATGCTGCAAAGGTAGCTCCACCACCTACTCCAGCTATGCCAAAAGAACTTATCATAGTTATTATAATTAATTTAACTATAAATACTGCATTTATCTCAACCCCTACTGCTGGTGCTATCATCATAGCGAGCATTGCAGGATATATTCCAGCACAGCCATTTTGCCCTATGCTAACTCCTAGTGAACCTGCTAAATTGCTTACAGAACCATCAATTCCTAATTTCTCTCTCTGTAATTCTAAATTCAATGGCAAGGTTCCGGCACTACTTCTAGAAGAAAATGCAAAGACAAGAACAGGAAAAGCTTTTTTGAGATATTTGCTTATACTATAACCAAATAATCTGATTATAATCATATGAATTATAAATACAACTATTATAGCCGAATACGATGCTATTACAAATGTCAAGAGCTTGCCTATCGCATCAAAATTACTAGTAGAAAGAAATTTAGTCATCAATGCAAGTATTCCAAATGGTGTAAGTCTTAAGACTAAACTCACCATCCTCATTACAATATCATGTATAGAATTCATCATTTTTATAAAGAATTCTGCTTCTTCTGGTTTCTTCTTCTTAACTCCTAAAGTTGCTATAGCTGTAAATGCAGCAAAAACGACTACTCCTAATGTAGAGTTTCCTTCTCTTCCTGTAAAAGCATAGAATACATTATCCGGAATAATCTCTGTAAGCTGTCCTTGAACGGATTTTGATGCAAAATCTTCATTCTTAGACTCTAAATTCTCAGATGCCTCTTTTTCTGTAATCCCAGCTTGTATATTTTCTGCATTTAGATTGAAAACTTTTGCTGAACCTGCTCCGACTCCTGCTGATATAGCTGTCGTAAGCATAAGAACTGCTATTATAATTCCTGCAGTCTTACCTAGATTTTGACTCTCTTGATTTATTATAGCTGATACTATTGATACAAAAACTAAAGGTATTACTATCATCTTCAGAAGTCTAATATATCCTGTTCCTACTATTGCAAACCATTCATTAGATTTGCTTACAATTTCTGAAGAGTCCCCATATATAGCTTGTAAAACAGCGCCATAAATCAATCCCATTATTAATGCAGTCAAAACTCTAATAGTAAAAGAATAATGTTTTTTTTGAAGCCAAATTAAGCCTAAAATCAACAAAATCATGATTAAAACATTTAAAAATACCTGCAAATTAAACCCTCCTCTTATAATTTTACAAAACAGAGTATACCTATCTGTTTACTATATATTATAGCAGGGGAATAGATTAATGAAAATAGTTTTATTGAAAATCTTCTTCTAAAGGTGCTCTTATTAAAAAATTCACTATAATTCCTATTATTGATCCAAAAAAAGTCTGTAATATCCTTTTTATTGCATATATCCCAGCAGTTTCCGTCGTATTTAAATATACTACCGCATAATATACTATACATCCTGGAACTATAGAATCTTTTTTATTAAATATATTTATTATGTATATTACAGGTATTACCCCTAATCCTTTTAAAAACACATTCTGAGTTGAAAGAGATATTATCATACCAATTATTCCACCTACTGCAGTTCCCACATTTCTAACGATTGTAGCATCAAATGAAGTTCTTTTAGTTTTTCCAATTCCAACAGTTGCACCTATACATGCAAAAAAAGGTGGTTCATGAAATATATAGTGCATTATTCCAGCAGTTATCATAACTGCTATTGAGGTTTTTATAGTTCTAAGTCCAATTCTATGTAATTTCATAACTATCCTCCCGGTCTATAAAAAAGCATGTCAAATCGATTAACTAGATTTGACATGCATAATATTTTATTTAACTGTACCAATAGATTCTTCTTCCTCTAAATCTCTTATTGTTTCAATATTATGATATGCTTTTTCAGGATATATATTATAATTAAAGAGCTCTGAAACTGTTACCAATTGATATCCCTGTGATTTCAATTTCTTAATTGTTTTCTCTATCGCATTTACGCTTGAATCGTAGATATCATGAAATAATATCACATCTCCAGATTTCACTGAAGATACGGCATTTTTATAAATTTTAGCTTCATTACCTTTATTTGTCCAGTCCTCAGTATCAATAGACCACATAGCTATTGGCATATCTATTTGCTTAGCTACTCTCGCATTAACAGCTCCATAAGGCGGCCTAGTTGATTCTGGAAATTTATTACTCGCCTTATAGATTGCATAATTAGTCTTTAGAATCTCTTCATTTATTTTTTTAGGACTTATATTTAATAGATTAGAGTGAGTCCAACTATGATTACCTAGCTCATGCCCCTCATCTGCAATTCTCTTTACCACTTCTGGATTTTCAGATACTCTGCTACCTAATAGATAAAATGTTCCTTTTGAATCATTCTCTTTTAATATATCTAATAATCTATTCGTAGTCTCAGGCATTGGTCCGTCATCAAATGTCAATGCTACCCTTTTTATATCTTTATTTTCTAAATTCTCTAAATCATTCTTCTCTAAAATATTTTTACATTCTTCATCTAAAAATTCTGGTTTTATTACACTAAGTAATCTATTCAATGGTATATCTACAGAGCTTATACCATAGGCTTCTGCATTTACAGGAACTCTTAAGCCTTTATCCATAACTTCTATACCTGAGCCTAATATATCCTCTGGATAAGCTAAATTAGCTATCTCTATAATATTATCCATATCAAATTTATCAGACTTCATCAATTCCTCTCTTGTTCTTTGATTTATAACTGGAATCGGATCTAATCCATCCTTAAATAGTTCATTTATACTAAAGCTCTTTCCTGTCTTTCCATCTATTATACTACGTGGCTCTTTAACTTCTCTAATCATTTTAAAATCATAACTAGTCTTTTTATATAGCTTTTGATCTACTGTAAAAGAAATTATTCTATCCGTTACATTTGAACCGCTATAGACAAGAATTAATTTCTTATCCGCTCTATTTTCTTTTTTCTTAATTATATCGTCAATCGTAGAATATGCTCTCTCTTTCATCTGAGTTTTTATCATATTCTCTACTTCTTTATCTTTTTGTTCTGGATAAATATAATTTATCTCTACCTCTTTATAATTTTCATTAAATCTTTTTGCCTCTCTTTTTCCATAGCTTTTATCAAATTCTTTTTCGATAGATTGAACTGCATGAGTATATTGATTGTTTGAAGCAATTATCTTAACTCCATGTCTAACTCCTGCTGTTACAAGCAGGGCTGTTAAAATTGCTGATGCTATTAATATATATTTTTTCCTCTTTTTTCTTAAACATATTCGTTTTTTTGTACATTTCTTTTCATTTTGACAATCATTTTTATTTGTTTTCTTCGTTTCGACTTCTATTTCTGATATCCTGATTTTCTTCTTCATAAACTTCCTCCAACTTAGTCATACCTAATTTTCTTCTCATAATTATTCTTTTTGTAAGGAAATTTATTATAGCAGCAACTATTATCAGTATTCCTCCTAATGCCGAATGCTTATCTGGTATCTCGTTAAATATTAAAAATCCAATTATAGCTGAAAAAATTGTATCTGCATAAAGATATATTGATACTTCCGATGCATCTGCTACTCGATATCCATAAGTCATAAATATCTGCCCTAATGTTGCAAATACTCCTAGTCCTAAAATCAATAACAGGTCCATTCCTGTAGGTAGAATCCAATCTCCCCTTAATATGAATGGTAATGTACATATCGAAGTTATAAGTGTAAAATAAAACACTATAGTTTCAGGTCCATCAGATTTTTTTAAATACGAAACCGCTATATAAGCAGTACCCCCAAATATCGCTCCTAATAATCCAATCAATGCAGGAAATGCACTTACATTTCCTGTAGGTTTTACTACTAAAAAAGCTCCTATTATTGCAAGGATTAATGCTGCTACTTGTCCTTTTCCTACTTTTTCATTTAATACAATATATGATAATAACACCACTACGAATGGTGAAAATTTATTTATTATTACGCCATCTGCTAAATTTAAATATTGAAGCGAATAAAAATAGCATAGTATTCCAAGCATACCAAATATACTTCTTACTAAAAGCATTTTTTTATTATTGCCTTTAAGAGTTCCCCCTTTAGACTTAACCATAAAAAATGCAAATATAAATCCTAAAAAATTTCTAAAAAATACTTTTTCAGTTAAAGGATATGATTCTAAGCCTTTAACTGTAGCTGCCATCAATCCAAAAAAAGCTGCAGATAACAGCATAAAAATTATTCCTTTTCTATTATCTTGAGATTCTATGAATATCAACTCCTAATATTATGTATATCTATATTCTAACATAAATTTCTATAAGTTCAAAAAAAAATAGCAGACAGATTTTGAATATATCAACCTCTGTCTGCTATTTTTTAAAATATTTAATTTTTAATATCATATATAGACCACCCGTAAATAAAACTTGCTCCAAAATGCTATCTACGCTCTATCTAATTTTTATTTGTCCTATAATTCTTTTCTCTGCGGATAAGCCCGCTCTGCCTAAAATTTTGATATTTTGATTAGCATTTCTGATATTATTTATATACCCAATACAGTTTATTTAAAACATTTTATAATTAAATTTCAATAAAATATTTTATTAGATTCTTTAGAGTCACTCTTATTATATAAAGGCTTTCGAATCTTACAGATTTTATCCTGACAATATCTACAGCTCAATAATATATTGCTTTCTTCTTGAAATCTCTCAGGATATACTAGATAAGCATATTCCCATTTTAAAAAAATTATAATTCCTAAACTGACTAATGACCAAGTAAAAAAACTTTTTATAAATATAAATGGTGTAAACATCATTATATGATCCCAACTATAAATTCTACATACTGAGCAGCATCTATTCTTCATTATTATTCTTTGAAAAGGACAGTAGAATAATACACAGATTAAATCACCAAGAAAATAGAGCAAGGATAATAAGAGCATTTCTTTTTCCCCGATATAATCAAATATATAGAATAAACTTATAAAAAGATTGCCTACAGACCATATAATGAATACCTTAATGGCTTGTATATTCATTATTCTAATATTTCTATAAAATTCTAATTCATCAATATCTTTGAAATTAGCTTTATAGTTTATAGAAAACTGTTTACCACATCCAACAACTATATTCTTTCTAGGTATAATCTGAGTTAAAGACTCTATAAAAAATATAATCCATAGTATATGGATATAGTAGAATCCATCTGTAAAAGGATTTAAGTGAAAGTCTAGAGCTGATGGATTCTTAAAATATACTACTATTGTACTAAGCACAATAAAAAGCCTTATTATAAATTTAATTGAGTACTTTTTAAACAAATCCGCTCACTTCCTAATACAAAAATATTAATCTGCTTTCCACTTTATCAGATTCTTTTTTATCTTTCTCTCTAGTATACGAAATTGATCCATATTTTTTTCAGTTACAAATGTATAAGCTATTCCTCTATCTCCAGCTCTGCCTGTTCTCCCTATCCTATGAATATAAGTTGTAGTGTCTTCTGGCATATCATAATTAAATACATGAGTTATTCCTTCTATATCTAACCCTCTAGCAGCTAGATCCGTAGCAATAAGGTATTGCGTCTTCATATCTCTAAAATTCTTCATAGCCCTTTGTCTCTTTGCTTGAGATAGATCTCCATGTAATTCATCACAATTATATCCTCTTGAACCTAAGTCTAGATTTAATTTCTTCACTCTATTCTTAGTTCTACAGAATATAATTGCTAAAAAAGGGTTTTCTTCTTCAAATATCTTAATAAGATCAGTTAATTTTTTTCTATCAGTAGTCTCTACAACTATCTGTCTTATATTTTCAACAGTCACTTGCTTGTCATCTGTAGATATTTCCTTAGGATTTTTCATATAAACTTTTGCCATTCTTTTTACTTCATTAGGTATTGTAGCAGAAAACAATAGAGTCTGTCTTCTCTTTGGCGTTCTTTTTATTATGGATTCAGTAAGTCCTAAAAATCCCATATCAAGCATCTGATCCGCTTCATCAAGGACTAGGTATTTTATCTTACCTATATCTAAGCTATTTCTATCTAAATGATCGATAAGTCTTCCAGGTGTTCCTACGACAATCTTTGGCGTCCTTCCTAATTTTCTTATCTGCATAAAAATATCTTGACCACCTAATATTAAAAGACAATCTGTGCTATCTTTTAAAAGTTCTTTTATCTCCTTACTTATCTGTGTAGCTAATTCTCTAGTCGGTGTAATTATTAATGCTTGTATATTATTTCTATTCATATCTAAATTCTGAATTATTGGCAATATAAAAGCTAAAGTCTTTCCTGTTCCTGTCTTTGCCTTCCCTATAATATCCTTTCCAGATAATATCTCAGGGATCGATAGTTTCTGTATTTCGGTTGGTTTTCTTATTCCTTTTTTCCAAAGTTTATCAGTAAGCTCATCTCTAATTTTTAGTTTTTTAAAATCTGACATATATTCACCTCTTCTAAATATCATTATAAGTCTAGCTTTGACAATGCATCTGCCAGTGCTGAGTTTATAGGTTCATCCTTCTGTTTATTTAAATACTGTTTGACTTCTCTTTTTGAAACTTTAGCACCTCTTTTTTTCTTTCTTTCATTAAATGTACTGAGTCGCTCTCTATAACCGCATTTACAAGTAAATATCTTTTTATCTCCTCTTCCTCTTAATTCAAGTTTTTTTCTACAATTAGGACATCTTGCATTAGTTATAGTAGATATGACTTCTCTATATCCACACTCTCTATCTTGGCAGACTAACATCTTGCCTTTTTTCCCATTTACATCTAACATATACTTCCCACATTCTGGGCATTTACTCCCAGTTATATTATCATGTCTAAACTTAGACTCATCAAGTTTTATTTCCTTTACTATTTCTTTTGTATAGTTCTTAGTCTCGTCTATAAAATTTTTAACATTTAATTTGCCTTCCGCTATTTTTTCAAGCTTCATTTCCCATTCTGCCGTCAATACTGGTGATTTTAAATCTTCTGGAACTAGATTTAAAAGCTGTCTTCCTTTAGATGTTATAAATATATCCTGTCCTCTTTTTTCTATTAAAAAAGAATTAAATAATTTATCTAATATATCAGCTCTAGTAGCTACTGTACCTATGCCTCCGGTTCTTCCAAGAGTTTTAACCGCTTTACTGTCTTTAATATCCATATGACTTGCCGGATTTTCCATAGCTCCTAATAGAGTTCCTTCAGTATATCTAGAAGGTGGTGATGTTTCTCCCTTTGTCTTTTTAATAGTAAAACTATCACCTTTTTTTATACCAAAATCATTATTCAGAGAAGATTTTTTATCCTGATATATAATCTTCCATCCTATATTTATATCTCGATCTACCTTGGTCGTAAACTTCTCTCCCGCAATAGATATATCAATTCTTGTCTCTTCATATTCACATGGCTCCATCATATTAGATAAAAATCTAGAAACGACTAAATCGTATATTTTCCATTCTCTATCATTTAAAAGCTGTAAACTTGCTTTTTCTTCTGTAGGTATTATAGCATGATGGTCGGTTACTTTAGAATCATTTATTATAGATTTATTGTATTTAAAATCTTTTTTCAATATCATATTCGAATATTCTGAAAATTTATCTATTGAAACTGCTCTAATTCTTTCTTTTAATGTGCTGATTATATCTTTAGTCAGATATCTTGAATCCGTCCTTGGATAGGTTAATACCTTGTGAGATTCATATAAGGATTGCATAGTATTCAATGTCTCTTTTCCAGAAAAGCCATATATTCTATTTGCATCTTTTTGTAATTCTGTCAGATCATAGAGTGCTGGAGGGTATTGTTTTTTTCTCTTAACTCTCTTTTCTACGCTCTCAACTTTTGATTTCTCTATTTTAGTTATTAATTTATCGATTTTCTCTTGATCGAAACTTCTATTCGAATTATTTCTATCTCTCCATTCAAATTCATTTCCTTTTAATTCTACTTTTATTCCATAAAACTCTTTAGGTACAAAATTATTTATATCATTCTCTCTTCTCTCTACCATTGCTAATGTAGGTGTCTGCACTCTTCCACAAGAAAGCTGTGCATTGTATTTGCATGTCAAAGCCCTAGTTCCATTTATTCCAACATACCAATCTGCTTCTGCTCTAGCTTCTGCAGATCTATATAGATTATCGTATTTTCTACCATCTTTTAAATTTCTAAAGCCATCTTTTATAGCTTTTTCAGTAACAGATGATATCCACAGTCTCTTTATAGGTTTTTTCACCCTTGATTTTTCTATAATCCATCTAGCAACTAATTCCCCTTCTCTTCCAGCATCAGTTGCTATTACTATCTCATTTACATCTTTTCTATTTAACTGTGATTTTATAGTATTGAATTGCTTAGAAGTTTTCTTTATTACTATAGTTTTTAATCTATCCGGTAAAATTGGAAGATCTTCTGATCTCCAACTAGCATATTTTTTACTATACGCCTCTGGATTCGCTAATGTAACAAGATGACCTAATGCCCATGTAACAATATAGTTTTTGCCTTCCATAAATCCATTTCTCTTACTATTTGCATTTATAGCTTTTGCAATATCTCTTCCTACCGATGGCTTCTCTGCTATTACTAATTTTTTCATAAAAATCTCCTTTTAAAAAAACCCCTCAATAAATTTTGAGGGGTAATTTATTATTTACTTGTTCTTTTCATATATCTTTTTTGCATTTTCAAAATCTAATATATGATCTAATTCATCCGTATCGGCTTTAAAGCCCATATATATTATCATTGATGTGTTCTTCTTATCTTTTTCTATTGAAACTCCTGCTCTATCAAAGCTCTTTATATATTGACCTGATAATAGAGTCTGATCTATCAACTTATATGCATAAGTAGATTTCAACTTATCATTACTCACCAACAAACTTCCTCTTTGTGGTGGTGTCTTGTCTTCAACACCTGCTTCTTTTAAGAATTTCAAAAGTTCTTTTCCCTTTACAGAGTCTTTTTTCCCTTTCTTCAAATCTTCTTTAGAAATCAGACTAGAAAGAGTATTTAGTTTTTCATTTTCTTCTAAAGTTGGTAGATTTTCTGATGCTCTTTTAATATTCAATGTTTCTAATATTATATCAATATTAGTGTTTTTATCAGATTTAAAATCTACTTTTAATTCATCTTTAGGATCGATAGTCTTAACAAGGCTTTCATTTTCACCGCTGAGCTTATATTCATAACTAGTTGAAGCTTCTATCACTTCGTCATAAGACCATCTCTTTGGGTTCATATCATTAAATTTATTTCTAATCTTTAATCTTAATTTACTATCTCTATTACCTCTTTTTTCTATTATCTTAGTCATTCTATTAACTACTGTTACAGCTTCCTCTCTAGTCAGTAAATCTTCTGGTTTGAAAGTTCCATTTGCATGACCTTTTAATATGCCTACAGCTTCCATTTTTTTAATATCTTCTACTGCCCAATGATCTGAAATATCAGTCAATTTAGTTTCATTCTGAACTTCTATAGCTTGACCTGTTATATCTTTATATGCATTATCTAGTAATCTCGCTAATTCCCCTCTAGTTATGCAATCTTCAGGTCTAAACGTCCCGTCTGAATAACCTTCTATTATTTTCTTAGTAGCTAAGGCACCTACTGCACCTGCTGCCCAATGATTTTCTGTGCTTATATCATTAAATTGTTCTGGCTCTACTTCTTCGAGCTTCATCTTTCTAGACATCATTGCTGCAAGCTCTGCTCTAGTAACCTCATAATCTGGTTTAAATTCAGCTTCTGTGAATCCTTTTATATATGATTCATTTATATTCTTTTCTGCCTTATCTGCTAAAACAGACAATGGAGACATAAGCATCAATCCTGCAAGAGCGAATGTAATCGTTCTTTTTTTCAATTATACCACCTTCTCTTTCTATTAAATCTTTCGTCACCAATATATTATACACTATTTGTTACTTTTTTGTAATAATTCTATAAGATTTATTTTTCAAATTATGATTTTATCATTATAATATAATAACAATATGCATAAAACTATTAAAACTAATTTTATAAAAAAAGCTTCTAATTTAGTTCCTGACTTTATCTTAGATATATATATTTTTTTCTTATATATTGGAAATAAAAGCTTAGTTCCATTACCTACAAATAAATCCATAAATATATGCATACTTGAACCTACTATAATTCCTAAGAATCCAAATTCAAATAATTGTGAATCTGGATAATCAAAGTAATTTTTAAATATATTCTTTATAATTATTAAAATAATTATGAATAATAAAGAATGTGTAAACCCCCTATGGGAAAATATCTTACTGATCAATTTACCAAATATATTTAATTTTCTAGCAAGTAAACTGCCTGGATGATCTATATCGGGTAATGCTGAACCTATAACTATTCCTGCTGAATAAATTACTATTTCTGCTGGGTCTATTGAAATATCTCTATATAGACTGAAAATAACTAGTACTCCTGCAATAGCTCCTGTTTTTAAATGATTTTTATAATCCATAGTTATCATCTCTATTTCTCATGCTTCCTCTATTATACCATTTATTTATAAAATAATATATTATATACTTATAGTGAATATTGTTTAAGGAAGGTAAAAATGCATATAAATATATATATAAATAAAAAAATTAAGGATAAAAATATAAAGAATGCTACTGAAGAATATTTGAAAAGATTATCCAAATACTGCAAAATAAAGACCATTAATATCAAGAAAAAAGACAATCTTGAATCTATTTTGAGAGATTCTAAATATTCCATTCTAATTTCAAATAAAGAGAAATCAATAAGCTCCGAAGATTTAGCAAAAAATATCTCTTCATTAAATATTAATGGAATTTCTGAACTGAATATTTTTATAGAAACTGATAGTAATTTAATTTATGATTCTTCTTTCTGTCTCACTTATTTAAATTTCTCTGAAGAAATCGACTATATGATTCTTCTAGAACAAATATATAGATCATATAGAATTATAAATAATGAACCTTATCATAAATAAATAGAGAATCTACCAAGTTTTAGTAGATTCTCTATTTATTGTTAAAAGCTTTATGGATTTCTCTTTTAAGTTCTACACCTAATTCTCTCATCGTTCTATCAAGAGCTTCTAGAGCTCTATAGACTTTATCTTCTCTGGCATTTTCTCCCATATTTCCAATTCTAAATACTTTATTCTCTAATATATCGAATGCTCCTGAAATCATGACACCATTTTCTAGCATTTTTTCATATATTTCAGAATAAGATAGTCCCTCTGGTATTTCTATAACCGTAACACAGTTAGAGTAATCTGATTTGGTATAAAGTGAAAGGCCCGATTCGGTAATCGCTCTTCTAATCCTAAGGGCTATATCCTCATGTCTCTTAATATAATCTCCCTCTTCAATTATATTATCTACAGCTTTCCTCAATCCATAAATATCTGATATAGATTGTGTATAAGGAAACCATTTTTTTTCATACCAATTTTCCCAAAGCCCAATATTGCAATAATAAGACTTTACTGCTGTTTTTCTATTTTTTATTGCATTCCATGCTCTATCGCTTACTGATAATATAGTCAATCCTGGTGCTGCAGATATACATTTCTGTGAAGCTCCTATTCCAATATCTATTTTCCATTCATCAACCTTTACCTCATCTCCACCTATAGAAGATACTATATCCGATATTACTAAAATTCCATATGAATTTAAAATTGGTCCTATTTTATCTAATTGATTCGCCACTCCTGATGGTGTCTCACATCCTACTACTGTAGCCAGTTTAAAATCACTATCTTTTAAAAGAAATTCTTTTAAAGCTGATATATCAACACCTCTTCTATAACTTGATTTAAAATACTCTACATCTGCTCCATATAGCTTTGCAAAATCACCAAAATCTCTACCAAATATCCCATTTTCTATACAGAGCACTCTATCTCCCTCTTCTATTAAAGAGGCACAAGCTGCTTCTAGACCGAGTATTCCTTCTCCAGCCATTATCAATATATCATTATTAGTTTTCATCAATTCTCCAATTTTATCAGCTGTCTCCTTATAGTATTCAAAAAATGATGGTTCAAAATCTGGACTTACAATTTCCCTTGACATTGCCATTCTCACATCTTCTCTTATTTGAGTCGGTCCTGCTGTCATAATTAATTTATCCATATAATTCTCCTTAAATTATTATCTATTTTCTAATATTCCACTTTTCTTTATACCTGGTACTAATATCAATGCTAATATTCCACCTACTAATACTTGAAGTATATTTCCACCAATAGACGCTATTGGAGTATACCAGTTTCCAAATGTCAATCCTTCTCCAATATAATAGCCTACTACCATCCAAGCTCCGCCAATGATTATAGCAAGAAAATTCCTTATAGTACTATTTTTCGATTTTCCATTTTTATTTGCTATGCTACCAATGATCAATCCCATTATAAATCTCGTAATTATTGTAGTAGGTGCCCAAATTGTATATTTAGAAAAGATATCAAACATTCCCATAGCTGCAGCTGAGGATACTGCTCCAGTCTTTCTGCCAAATAGTATCGATACAATCATCATCATTCCTGTACCTAAATGGACTAAGCCTCCTCCATTTGGTGTTGGTATTTCAAATTTCAAAAAAGCTGTTGCTATATATATGAGTGCAATAGATAAGCCGATAAGCACTAGTTCTCTAGTTTTTGTCCTAGAATTCTTTCTCTCTATTGTTTTTTGCATATTTATACCCCCGATTCTGATAATTTAAATCTTATCTATACTCTAATTGTACAATATTTTATTTATGGATACAATAGTTTTTTGTATCTATTTTTATTTATTATGTATCGCTACAATAATTAATATTTATATTAAAAAGAACCAAATAGTTAAGAGAGTCCTCAACCATTCGGTTCTTATAGTTCTACTTCTATATATGAATTTTAAATTTATAAATTTTATTATATATATTTTACTAAAATCATAAATGAAAATAGTGAAAAGGCTGCTGTTATTACTATTCCCATATATTCCATTATCTTTACTATTCTTAAGTAATTGTCTTGTTCGGGTTTAAAATTAATACTTAATATAAATTTTAAACCGAATGTGATTATAATAGCCGATATAATTCCTAATGAAGCTTGTAAAAGCATATCTATACTATATTTACTTGCATAACTGATTATCTTACCATCATCACTGTATTGAACTGGAATTTGAGCTGGTATTCTATGAAATATTATTATTAAAAATAATAATGGTAATACCGCTATTATCCATTTAATATATACTAGTTTATTGCTTTTATATTTATCTTTTATTCTTTCTAGCAATTCGATTCTCCTTTAATTATAAAAAAGATTTGATGTAGCATATTCAGGATCTGATGTAACTTCTATTCCTAACCTTCTATATGTTTGTTCATCACTAGGAGATAATATTGTAGTTGAATGTGCTTGACATCTACTTATCTTTTTCAGCTGTTCTAAGGCTACCTGAGCTGTTGGATTAGTCGCAGCACTTATAGTTAGAGCGATTAAAACTTCTTCACAGTTCAAAGCTGCATTACTTATCATTAAAGTATCCTTTTTCAACTTTCTAATAGGTTCTAATACCACTGGTGATATCAGATGTATACTATCTGATATATTAGCTAAATATTTAATAGCATTTAATAAAGCCGCAGCTGTCGCATCCATTATATCTGAGCTTCTACCAGTCAATATGGTTCCATCTTCGATTTCTATACTTACTACCGAACAAATCTCTTTATTACAAGCTTTGTCCTTTAATCTTCTTGCATATTCTCTTGCTGGTTTTACTACTTTTCTATCCTCTTCTTTTAAATTCAATTCTTCCATCAAAAGTCTAACTCTTTCAGAAGTTTCTTTATCTACATAGCCTTTTTTATATTCACACATAGTCTTAAAATATCTTCTTATAATTTCTTGTTTAGAAGCATATCGAACTACATCGTCATTTATTATTCCAAATCCTACTCTATTTACTCCCATATCTGTAGGTGATTTAAATGTAGATTCTGCGCCTGTTATTTTCTCAATTATTCTCTTCAGAAGAGGAAATGACTCAATATCTCTATTGTAATTTACTGACTGTATATTATAAGCATCTAAATGGAATGAATCTATCATATTCACATCTTTTAAATCTGCTGTAGCCGCTTCATAAGCCATATTCAGTGGATGCTTTAACGGAATATTCCATACAGGAAAAGTTTCAAATTTTGAATATCCAGTTTCTTTTCCTCTTTTATACTCATGATACATTTGAGAGAGACATGTTCCTAATTTACCGCTTCCAGGACCTGGCCCTGTAACAACTACAATAGGTTTTTCTGTTTCTATATAAGGATTTGCTCCATATCCTTCATCTGAAACTATTGTATCTACTTCCATAGGATATCCTTTTGTATAGCCATGTTTATAAACACGTATTCCTCTTCTCTCAAGTCTATTTATGAATACTTTTGCCGATGGTTGATCTGCATATCTCGTTATGACAACACTATTGACTTTTAAATCATATTCTCTTAAATCATCTATAAGTCTTAAAACATCAACATCATAAGTTATTCCATAATCGCCTCTCATCTTATTTCTCTCTATATCTCCAGCATAAACACATATTATGATTTCGACTTTTTCCTTCAATTTAGCTAAGAGCTTTATCTTCGCATTCTCATCAAAGCCTGGTAAAACTCTCTTTGCGTGTAAATCGCCTATTAATTTCCCACCGAATTCTAAATAGAGTTTATCATAATCATTTACTCTTTCTAATATATACTTTGACTGTTCTTCAATATATTTCTGAGGATTAAATCCCATCTTCATCTAAATTCCCTCACCTTCAATTATCAAAACTCTTATTAATCTATTTTACCATATTTTCTAATCTAAATTAAAAATGGTGGAGATTTTCTCCACCTATTATATTATTATACTAGCGATTTCATATAATAATAAAACTCTCACCATCTGATGAGCAAATGTCATATCTGAAAAAGATATCCTTTTATCAGCTTTCGATAAAATATCTTTTGATAATCCAAATGAACCTCCTATTATAAAGACTATATTTCTATCAATAATATTATCTCTTAATAATCTTTCTAATACTTTTTCATCCGTCTTTTTTCCTTCTATATCCAAAGCTATTATAAAATCATCATGATTTAATTTTTTAATAATTCTATCTGATTCTTTTTTTAAAATCATTCTCTTTTCTTTATCACTAGGATTATCTATAGTCTTTTCATCATATACTTCCATTACTTCTATTTTATATCGCTTATTTATAATGTTTATTTTTTCTTCTATTATTTTTCTAAAATAATCCTCTTTTATCTTTCCAACAGCTATTATTTTGATCATAATATTTCTCCGTTTAATCAGACTATTAAATACACAGGTTTTTCTTTACAAAAATCACAGTTTTTTGGACTAGCCCAATCTGTAAAGCTCACCCTTTCTAATTCATATATATCTGGTGATTGCTCATAGACATCAACAAACTCCTCTATTGCTATCTCCAAATGCTCATTACATACAGTGTACATTTTTTCACCTTCAATCGACTGCTACCGCTCTTAACTGGTCGCTTTATTTTATTAACTTTATTTTTTATCCATACTAGTCAATTCTAAATTTATATCTAATGTCTGTTTATCTCTAACTATTCCTAAATTAATCGATTCACCAGGCTTAAATCTATATAGTATCTTTCTTAGTCCTTGCAAGGACTCTACTTTATCCCCATTTATACTCGTTATAATATCACCTGGCTTTAATCCAGCCTTTTCAGCAGGAAGGTCTTTTTTAACTTCTCTTATCAATACTCCATATTCAACACCGAAATCTATTCCACTTGCTTTTTGATATCTTACAGCGTCTTCTCCAGTAATTCCAATATAAGCACCTATAAACTCACCTTTAGTAATTATTTGATCAATAACAGGTTTTACAAGATTAATAGGCTGTGCAAAGCCCATACCTTCTACTGATTTTATTTTCAATGTATTAATTCCTATGACTTTTCCTTCTTTGTTTAATAAAGGGCCTCCACTATTTCCTGAGTTAATTGAGGCATCGGTTTGTATAAGACCTTCCATAGATCCATCTTCAGAAATCTGTAACGATCTATTAAGACCACTTATAATTCCAGATGTAACAGTTCTTTCAAATTCAAGACCAAGAGGATTTCCTATTGCTATTGCAACTTCTCCTATATTTACTTCGTCTGAATTTCCTAATTCAGCAGCCTTCAAGCCCTCTCCTTCAACTTTTATAATAGCTAAATCTAATGTTCTATCTTGCCAGACTAGATTACCATCTTTTTCACTTCCGTCAATAAATAGAACCTTCATATCTTCAGCTTTTCCTCCAGCAATTACATGTGAATTAGTCAATATATATCCATCTGAACTCACTAATACTCCTGAACCTGTTCCCTCCACTAATTGTCTTGTCGGTCCAAAGAATAAATCATTACTTTCACGAACTTGTCTTGTCGTTATTCCAACTACAGACTCCATAGTCTTTTGAGCAACTACTTCTGGAATATTAGGATCTTCTGAAGTCTCTATAGTTATATTCTGTCTTTGCTCATTTTCTTTATTAATCTCTTTCTTTAAAGGCAATGATATAGGTCTAAATATCATAGCAAATATCAATGCTCCAATTAATCCTGATGTAAGACTGACAATTACATAAGATGGATACGATCTTTGATTATTTCTCTTATTATTGAAATCATAGTTATTTCTTTCATCGTTCATTCTATCACCTCTCCCATAATAAGCTTAAAATACTTATATTATAATTTAAATAATTCTGTTCTAAAGTATCTACTAGATAATTTTATTTTAACTTCATCTATACCAGAAGATTTTAAAGCTCCATCAATAGTAGAATATGCCAATTCAGGAAAATTATTCTCCTTACTTAAATGCCCTAGTACTACTATTGAATTATCTTTCTTAGATACTTCCTTTATTATATCTGCAGCAGCATCATTAGATAAATGTCCCCATGAACCCATTATCCGTTTTTTTAAATGAATAGGATAATTTCCTATTTTCAATAAGTTCTCATCATGATTAGACTCTATCAACAATATATCGCATGAATCTATCTTATTCAATATATTTTGATCTACTTTACCCGTATCCATAAGAACTCCGATTTTCTTTTCTCCTCTATGAAATGTAAATCCTAGAGGTTGATTACAGTCATGATATAGGTCGAATGTTCTAATTCCTAAATTTCCAATTTCAAATTCTTCTCTATCTATCAATTTTATATTATTCTCTCTTATCTTTCCAATAGAATCTTCTATACCTATCCAAGTTCCTTCATTTGCATATATCGGTATATCATAGCGTCTAGAAAGCACACCTGCTCCCTTAATATGGTCAGAATGCTCATGTGTAAGTAGTATCCCATCAATATCTGATGCATCTATATCAATTTCTTTCAATAGATTTTCTGCTTTTTTACCACTTAGCCCTGCATCTATTAGAAGCTTAGTTCCCTCTGATTCTATAAATTGACAATTTCCACTACTTCCACTCATAAGTGAGCAAAATTTCATCTAATTTCCTCCCTTCCATATCTAATAAACTATTCAGTCACTCTATTCATCCATTTTTCAGACATCAATCGCTTAACACATATTCCACATTTTATTGCCTCTTCTGCAAATGTAAGTGCTACTACCCCATATACTGGCAATTTCAATACGAAAGCACCTATAAGTGCTAATGGCAGTCCTATCAACCACATAGTTATAGCTTCCGTTCTCATTCCAAACTTTGCATCTCCTCCACCTCTAAGCGTTCCAACTATCAGTACTATATTTACAGAGCGCAAAGTAAAAATTAAAGCCGCTATATAGAGTATTAGTTTTGCATCATTTCTAACCGTTTCAGTTATATTAAATACCTTCACTATATAAGGTGCTGTTATAAAAACTAATATAGACATTAGAACACCTATAATAGTTCCAAGAATTAATGAATAGTATCCATATTCTTTCGTCTTTTTAAAGTCACACATTCCTAATTCTTTGCCTACCATTACAGATGAGGCTGTAGCAAGTCCAAATATCAATATTAAAAAAAATGTTTGAACCATATTATATATCTGTATTGCCGCTAAAGCACTGCTTCCAATATGCCCATATATTATTGAATATATTACTGCAGCAAGTCCCCAGAACAGCTCGTTTAAAACCACATCTCTAACTAAAATCAATACTCTCTTAGTAAATTCCCATGATGAATCTATCATATCTTTAAATGATCCGAAAAGATATTTATTCGTCTTAAAGATATATATGAATAATAGTAAGAACTCAAAGATTCTAGCTATTAATGTTCCTATCGCCGCTCCAGCTACTCCCATTTCTTCAAACCCTAGTTTTCCAAATATTAAAATATAATTCAGACTACCATTTACTAATAATGCTAGTACACTGACTACCATAGGAGGACGTGTCCTTTCTAAACATCTAGAGCCTGTTGAAATTGCAAATGTTAAGGCAGTAAATATATAACTTATACTCACTATTTCAATATATTTGCTTCCTTGTTCTAATACTCCTATTTCTTTATTAAATATACCTATAACGAATTCTGGTGCTAATTGTATCACTATCATAAAAGGTAATGATAATAATATTACACCTATTATTGCTATTCCGAATACTTTTCTAATATTCTTTACATCACCTTTACCCCAGTACTGTGAAATAAAAACTCCACAACCACTAGATATTCCCATAGATAATATATTAAAGAATAAAAATATTTGATTACCAACACCAACTGATGCTATCGATATCTCCCCTAGTCTTCCAACCATGATTGTATCCATAATATTTAGTGATGAAGTTATCAGATTTTGTACAACTATAGGAAGGGCAATAAATATTAGTTTTCTAAAATATTCTTTATCATTAAATAGCTTTTTAATTAAAATACCTGTCAACTCTTCACTTCCTAATTATTTCACCTAATACTTTTACTAATATAAATATTATATCATCAATTTTAATTCTGTGTTATTTAGTTATAAATCTACATAATCTCTATAATCTTAATCTGTATTTTATTCTCTATCCTTTTTATATGTTATAATATAGAAACAGAATTTTAATTTATGGGAGGTGTTTTTTTGAAATTCAAACTTAAAGATACTGAAATGGAATTAGGCTATACTGCTATAGAAAATATATTCATAGATGAGTTTCTTCCTAGTGCAGACGGAAGGTTTGTAAAGGTCTATCTATTTGCTTTTAGATATGCTAAGACTGGAAAAACAAACCCAAATTTCGATCATGCTTATATTGCAAAAAGACTGCAACTTCCCATATCTGAAGTGATTGAAGCTTGGGCTTACTGGGAAAAAATGGGTGTAGTAAAGAGAGTATATAATTTAGAGGAATCTGAAGATCTTACTAGTCTTGATTTCGATATAGTATTTAATAATCTAACTGAACTCTATATCAATAGTGCTCTTAAAGCTAATAATAATATCTCAGATGATATATATGAGAAAGATGATATAAATATTATTGATCAAGTAGTTTTTGCTAATCAAAATCCTGTTTTAAGTAAGATGTTTAAAGATATAGAGTATTATTTAAGAAGAAATTTAAGCCCTAAAGAAAAAAATCTAATAATTGAATCGGTAAATGATTATTCAATGGATCCAGAAGTATTTTCCTATGCAGCTGAAGAAGCTGATAGCAAGGGAAAAAACAGAGTCAATTATATGATAGGCATAATAAAGAATTGGTATAATGATGGTGTTAGAACGGCAGAAGATGCAAGAGAGCATATTATGAATATGAGTCCTGAGAACTATATGGGCGGATGTATAAAAAAAGATCTAGGATCTTCTAGAGTTTTGATGAGTTCTGGTGAAAAAATACTTTTAAAAAAATGGATTTCAGATTTTGGATTCGACCTAGATATGATTCTCAAGGCTTGTGAATACACAGGTTCTACTACTGAGCCTAGCTTTGCTTATATCGATTCTATATTAAAATCATGGCATGAAAATGGGATTAAAACTATTAAAGAAGCCAGTAAATATCAAGAAGAATATAGTATGAGAAAGAATAAAAAGAGAGAAGAATATAAAAATTATTCTAATAAGAACGATCGAAATAAATCTTATAATAATAAGAAAATTAAAACAAGATTTCATAATTTTGAACAAAAGAGCTCTAAATACACTAATGAAGAATTATTTGATATATGGATGGGCGATAGATTAAGAAAGAAGTGATCTGAAATTGAATTATGATTTGAATGATATATTAAGAGAATATAAATTAAAACAAACTAGAGCTATCGAAGAAGCAAGACAGAGAAGAGAAGAGATATATAAAGAACTACCAGAAGTTAAAGAAATTGATAAAAAATTTAAGAAATTAGGTTTAAAGATATCAATGGCAGCTTTAGATTCAAAAGTAGATCCAAATAAAGTTAGATTGAAGATTAGTGAATTAAATAATAAAAAGATTAAACTTTTAAAATCTAAAAATTATAAACTTGAAGACTTTGAGCCTAAATATGAATGCAATATATGTAAAGATGAAGGATATACTGAAGACGGTGAAAGATGTACTTGTCTTAAAAATGAAATTATAAAAAAGTTATATCTAGATTCGAATTTAAAAAACTTATTAGAGAAAGAGAATTTCTCGACTACGAAATTTGATATTTTTTCTGAAGAATCGGATGATCCTGATAGACTCTCACCAAGAGAGACTATTATAGAGTATTTCGTTATAGCTTATGATTTCTGCAATGATGCAAAAAAGAATGATATTCCGACCTCAAATAAAAACCTATTACTCTTCGGAGCTACGGGACTTGGTAAAACATTCTTAACTAATTGTATAGCTAAAGAATTCCTCGACAGTGGTCTTTCGGTAATCTATCTAGTAGCTTTTCAATTATTCGATATAATAAGTGACCATAGATTCACAAATGATTCTAGAAGAATTGATATTACTAAGGAAAAATATGATTCGATTTTCAATTGTGATTTGTTGATAATTGATGACTTAGGAACTGAACTCACGAATTCATTTACTATAAGTGAACTCTATAATGTAATAAATTTAAGAATTATTAATGATAAAAGAACTATAATTTCTACGAATCTAAATCCTAAGGAATTATCAGAAATTTATACAGACAGAATATTCTCTAGGATATCTGCTTATTATAAACAATTATACTTCTTTGGTGATGACCTGAGATGGGAAAGTAATAAACATAGTAAAAAAAGTATGGAAGAGCAAGAGTCTTCATTTTTAAATGATAAAAATAAAAAATGATGTCAATATTGACATCATCTTTCTATTTTATAATAATTCTTTTCTCAATTCTTCAGGAGATTTTGGCGATAATAAACCGAATGGTATATCAAAAACTGTTAAAGCTCCCGTTTTTCCATCTTTTGCTAATCTATAAACCGCTCTACAGAATGCTACAGCAACAGATGATGTAAACTCTGGATTACTATCTAGATTCAATTTAAATTCTATAACCTGTCTATTTCCATCTCCTGTAGTTCCTGTACGGAAAACACTACCTCCATGTGGCATTCCTAAATGATTCTTGTCAAATTCTTCATCCGATATAAAATGAACTGTTGTATTATAGTCAGCGAAATAATTAGGCATATTTACTATTTCTGACTCTATCTTTTCTTTATCTGCACCTTCTTCAACAACTATATAGCATTCTCTAGTATGTTTCTCTGCCGTAGAAAGTTCTAGAACTTCTCCGGCTCTTATTCTATCAAGTGCTTCTTCATTAGGTACAGTATATTGCACTCCTCTTTTTACTCCTTCTAATCTTCTAATAGCATCTGAATGTCCTTGGCTTACTCCTTTACCCCAAAATGTATAATCATGTCCTTCTAAAAGAATCGATTGGCCTAAAAGTCTGCTAAGTGAAAATAGGCCAGGATCCCATCCTGTCGATATAAGGCTTAAATTTCCATTTGAGCTTGATACTTCATTCATCTTCTCAAAATATTCAGGTATTTTTGCATGAGTGTCGAAGCTGTCAACTGTATTAAACATCTTCGCTATAGCTGGTCCTTGAACTTCTAAATCTGTTGCTGAACCACCACAAAGCATCATAAGGTCAATCTCACCCTTATATTTTTCAATATCTTCTATCGAAACTGCATTTGCTTTACTCTTTAGTGTAGCTGGATCTCTTCTAGTAAATACGGCAACGACTTCCATATCGTCAGTCTTTTCTACAGCTTTTTCTACACCTTTACCAAGATTTCCATACCCTACTATTCCTATTTTTATTTTACTCATGATATCACCTCTTTGATTTTTATTTTCATCTCTATAATCTAAAAAAACTCAGAACAAAGTTCTGAGTTAAATGGAGCTGGTGAGAGGACTTGAACCCCCAACCTACTGATTACAAGTCAGTTGCTCTACCAATTGAGCCACACCAGCTAATTATATAGTATTTATTTTTAAAAAATAATGGCGACCTGGAAGGGACTCGAACCCTCGACCTCCAGCGTGACAGGCTGGCATTCTAACCAACTGAACTACCAGGCCATAATGGTGGTCGCAATAGGGCTCGAACCTATGACCCCCTGCTTGTAAGGCAGATGCTCTCCCAGCTGAGCTATGCGACCTAGTTATGGTGACCCTACCGGGATTCGAACCCGGGTTACCGCCGTGAAAGGGCGATGTCTTAACCGCTTGACCATAGGGCCATCCTTGCTTTCTTATTATGCTTTAGTCAATTTAAATTTTAAATTTGGTGATCCATCCGCGACTCGAACGCGGGACACCCTGATTAAAAGTCAGGTGCTCTACCGACTGAGCTAATGGATCTCAATACTTACTTTATTAGTTTACTCTATAAGATTAGTTGTGTCAACCTTTTTAAGATATTTTTATTAATACATTAATTCTTATAATTTCTTATATAATGTTTATATGCATAATAAAAGACGTCAATAATCAAATTGACGTCTCCATTTTATATCCTATTATCATATTCTAATTTAATACTATTTATTGTAAAGTAATTTATTAAATTCGATATTAATATCACAACTCCCATAGCAATTAGATTATATCCTCTATTGCTTATATTCATCATAGATTCTATAGATTTCATTATAGGAGAAAATGATATATTAAGTCCTTTATTTACTAATATCAATATCAATATTATGCCAACAAATATCAACCATATTTTAAATCCAAATTTATTATTTAAACTCACAATTAAATTCAATAAAGATATAAATGTAAATATCATTACGAATAATATTCCAATTATTACAATTAAATTGTCCGTCCAGCTATTGAATAATATAAAATTATCTCTTGAGTTCTTTTCAAATACACTTAGTATTAATGGTTCAGCTTTAAACAACATTCCTTGAACAATAGAGAATATTAGTGATATTATAATTGAATTTATTATCATAGATTTATAAAAGTTTTTTCTAGTTAAAGAATAGTTTATAGCTATATATAAATTTTCTGATATCATAATCATCGAATTTGTAAGAAAGTATATAGTGAATGGTAATATATTCAATGCAAAAATACTCAATAATTGATTCTTTCCAGATCCTGTAACAAGTCCTAAAGAAAAATTATCAAAATATAAATTTAATAAGACCAACGCTAAATCCAGTATCAGAGTGACTATTCCTGTTATTATTAAACCTTTTTTTAAATTGCTATTTACAAGTTTTCTAGATCTACTTAGGCTCGACATTCTTCTCACCTTCCTTCGTCTCAGTTATCATCTCTTCTTTTAATTCATTATTTTCTACCTTAGTTATTTCTTCATTCTTTGCTTCTAATTCTAGATTACCAGTTAATTTATCTTCAACTAAGATCTCATCTTTTGAAATAGTTTCTACTATTTCACTATCAATATCTGTATTAATCGTCTGTTCTATTTCTGACTTAACTACTTTGCTTTTCTCTTCGGCAGAATCTTTAAGCTCTTCAGTTTCTATTAAAATATCCGGCTCTTCTAAATGGTCACCATACATTTTTAATACAATGTCTATATCTTCCTCTTTCTCATATCCCATATACTCTTCTGTAAAATATGAATATCCCCTATATATAGGCATATCACTTATAGATATGTTTTTTTCTTTATATCTTTCAATTTCATCCTTTTCTATATCATCATATATACCTAGAACTGTTGTATTTCCAAACTCTTCTCTAAATATTATATTCTTCTCTAATTGTATATCTAGGATATCATCTTGACCAGAAGCATAATACAGTTTTTGTTTAACTACATCTATATCCTCATCTAAAAGCACTTTTCCATCTCTTAATATTATGATTTTATCAAAAAGCTTTATACTACAGTCAATTGTACTACTAGATATTACTATAGTCCTCGGATATTCTTCTAAATCTCTTCTTATTATTTCACAGAATTTATGCGAATTTATCTTACTCAAATTCTTTATTGGTTCATCAAATAATGTCCATTTTGCTCTTGAAGCAAGTCCTATTATTATTCTGACTAATGCTTGCTTTTCATCAGTCATCTTATAATAATGTTGATTTAAATCTATTTCAAACTCATTTACCAATAGATCTTTAAATACCTCATCCCAATTCTTATATGCTATTTTCGCAAACTCCATTATTTTTTTTACTTTTAAATTGTCTATGACACCACCGTTTTCTTTAACAAGTGCAATCTCTTCAACTACTTTTGGATTTTCATATACATTCAATCCTTCATATTTAATTTCACCATTACTAGCTTTTACTTGTCCTGAAATTATATTCAGTAGTGAAGATTTTCCAGAATATTTTTTACCTATTAATCCATATATATATCCCGATTTTAATTCTATTTCAATATTTCTTAGAGCTTTTTTATTCTTATAGCTCTTTTCTATATTTTTTAATTCTATCAAATTATTCTCACTCCAAACTCTATAATTTTGAATATTAAATCTATTTTTATAAATAATACCTATATCTATTTAGTCTTATATTTTATCATTTTAAAAATTATAAATCAAATAATCTATGCTTATTATATCACACGATAGAAGAAGAATTGAGATAAATAAAGATTTTATTTAATTATACGTTTTTATAAGTAAATCAATGTATTTTGGGTAAAATATATAGAGAGGTGATTAATATGAAATTCTATACGGAAATTGCAAATTACTATGATGAGATATTCCAGAGAAATGAAGACGAGTTAAATTTTTTAAAAGATATTGCTGGTAAACCAATTAAGTCGATTTTAGATATCGCTTGTGGTACTGGAGAAAATGCAATTGCTCTAAATGAAGTTGGTCATATTGTAACAGGGATAGATTTAAATAGAAGTATGATAGCCGCATTGAAAAAGAAAAGCTTGAAGATAGATTCTTATGTAATGAATATGTTGCATATAGATAATTTGAGATCTTCATTCGACTTAATATACTCTGTTGGTAATTCCATTGTACATTTAGATAATAATGAAGAAATCTATACCTTCTTTAAAAAAGCCTATGATTCATTAAATTATGGCGGAAAATTCGTAATACAGATAGTTAATTATGATAGAATTCTTAATCACGATATAAAATCTCTTCCTACTATTAAAAATTCAGAGCGCGGAATAGAGTTTATAAGGAATTATAGATACGATGCCGATAGAGATAAGGTAGAATTCGAAGCTATATTAAAAACTCAAGCAATCGAAATCGGCAATAAAGTTTTTCTTTTTCCACTTCGTCAAGAAAGTCTAGAAAAGCTTCTGAAAGATGCTGGCTTTAAAGATATAGAATACTTTGGATCATTTAAAAAAGATGAATTTGATATAGATAAATCCTTCCACCTTATCTCTCTTGCCTTTAAATAGATTTATATAGAAAATAATCCTTCAAAGATTAATTATTTGTTATAATGTTTATAGTTAGAAATATTTTGGAGGGATACTTTTGGAAGGCATGGACAAAACAAATCTTCCTCATGATATAGAAGCTGAAAGAGCCGTTCTAAGCTCTATGTTATCTGATATAGATGGACTTATAACAGCTAAAGATGCTCTTGATAGGGAAGATTTCTTTCTAGATAAACACAAACATATATTCGATGTTTTTAATTTTCTCAGCGATAAAGGTTATCCTGTAGATTATATTTCAGTCGTTTCTGAATTAAATAAGCGTGGATTTATTGAATTAATAGGTGGATCCGTCTATATTATGGATTTAACAGATGTTTATTCTACTTCTGCAAATATAGAGCATTATTGCAAAATTGTTAAAGACAAAGCTGTTCTGAGAAACTTAATAAAAGCTTCCAATGAAATTATTAACTCCAGCGTTGAAGATAGCTTAAGCACAGATCAAATAATTGAAATTGCAGAAAAAGGCATCTTTGATATAACTCAGAAAAGAACTAAAGATGGACCAGAGTCTATTAAAAATATATTAATGGATACTTTAAAAGATATAGAGGAGGCTTCCCTAAATGAAAATAATCTTAGGGGCATTACTACCGGCTTTGTAGATTTAGACAATAAGACTTCTGGGTTACAGAAATCTGATCTTGTATTAGTTGCAGCAAGACCTTCTATGGGAAAGACTGCTTTTTCTGTAAATCTTGCATTAAATGCAGCTAATAAAGGCAATGCCTCTGTTGCAATTTTCAGTCTAGAGATGTCGAAAAACCAAATTGCTCAGCGTATGGTATCTTCTGAATCTCATATAGAGTTGCAAAAAATTATAAGTGGTGATTTAAGTAACGATCCCGAAAACTGGATTAAAATAATGAAAGTTTTAGAAAGCTTGTCAAGAATGAATATAACCGTTGATGATACACCAGGTATAACACTTTCAGAATTAAGAGCAAAGTGCAGAAAGATTAAATTAGAATCGGGATTAGATATTGTTTTGATAGATTATCTTCAATTAATGAGTGGTGAAGGACGTTCCGAAAGTCGACAGCAGGAGATATCTGCAATTTCAAGAGGCTTAAAAGCACTTGCAAAAGAAATGGATTGTACTGTAATAGCATTATCGCAACTTTCACGTGCTCCAGAGCTCCGCTCTGATCACAGGCCTATATTATCAGATCTTAGGGAATCTGGTGCTATAGAGCAGGATGCTGATATAGTTATGTTTCTTTATAGAGATGACTATTATAATCCTGATTCAGAGAAAAAAAATACGACTGAAGTTATTGTGGCTAAACATAGAAATGGGCCTACGGGGATAGTAGAACTAGTATTTATTGGTGAATTTACAAAGTTTGTAAATATGGAAAAAATTGGTAATAATTAATTTTATATATAAATTGGGGGTATTTAAATGGATAATTCTAAAGTTTTAAATTTAAATGATGATGTGAAATGGATAGGAATATTGGATCCTTCATTAGTTACTTTCGATGTTGTTATGGAGACAAGATTTGGTACAACTTATAATTCTTATTTTATTGATGCTGATAAAAAGACTATTTTAGAGACAGCAAAGGATAAATACACTGATGAATATATAAAAAAAGTCAAATCTGTTGTAAATCCTGAAGAATTAGAGTATCTCATAATGAATCATACTGAGCCAGATCATTCAGGTAGTGTTAATGCATTATTAGAAATAGCACCACAAATTACAATTGTAGCAACTAAGACTGGTATAAAATTCTTAAAAGATATAACTAATAAAGATTTTAAGCATATAATTGTAAATGACGGAGACGAATTAGATCTTGGCAATAAAAAGATAAAGTTTATAACAGCTCCTTTTTTACACTGGCCAGATACTATGTATTCATATCTAGTTGAAGATAAAATTTTATTCTCTTGTGATTCTTTCGGTTCACATTTCTGTGATGAAAGAATGTTCAATGATGAAGTTGGTGATTTTTCTAATGCCTTCAAATATTATTTCGATGTAATAATGAAACCGTTTAGCGAATATATGTTAAAAGCTATCGACAAGATTAAAGATATCGATATTTCGATCATAGCTCCAGGGCATGGTCCAATATTGAGAGAAAACTATCAACAATATGTTGATACAACTAAGGAATACGCAGAAAATGCTATAAATATGAAAAAATCAGGTACTCCTAAAGTATTTATTTCTTATGTTTCAGCATATGGAAATACTAGAAAAATAGCTGAAATAATAAAAGAAGGTCTGCTTTCTGTAGCCGATATGAATGTACTGATTATGGATGTAGAACATGCTGATTTAGATGATGTGAAGTTTGAAATAGAACATTCAGATGCTTTCTTAATCGGTACTCCTACTATTACACAGAATACTTTCCTTCCTATATATCAGATATTTGGAGCAATAAATCCTGTCGTAAATAGAGGCAAAGTAACTGGTGCTTTTGGTTCTTATGGCTGGAGTGGGGAAGGTGTTGATATAGTTCATAATCTTTTAGAGTCATTAAGACTTAAACCACATGGTAAAGGACTTAAAGTTAATTTTGTACCTGATACAGTAGAAGACAATGATTGCTATAATTTCGGAAAAGAAATTGGCGAAGAAATAATGAAGAAGTTTGATTAATTAAATATGATAAAAACTAAAAGATTGATTATAAATGATTTGATTTTAGAAGATGTTGAACAGATTTTTAATTGGAAAAGAAATTCTGCTTTACTGATGTTAGAATATGATTTTATAAATTCTTCAGACACAGATACTAATTACTGGTATAGAGAAAGAATAAGTCAACCTAGATTAAAATCTTATACTGTAAAAAATTCTGAAGGAAGGGTTATTGGTTTCATAAGTATTAGAAATATAAGAAGATTTTTTAAATCCGCGATTTTAGGAGTAACTTTTGATGAAAGATATATTGGAAAAGGTTATGGTACAGAAGCTCTTATCGGTTTTTTAGACTATTATTTCAATACTCTGAATATGAGAACGATGAAATTAGATGTTGGTATGTATAATTTTAGAGCTTTAAAATGTTATAAAAATTTGGGTTTTGAAATTAAGAAAAAGACTAATTTCCTTGTTCCTAGAAGATTCGGTAGATTTAAGCACGAACTTATAAAAAATCCCGATCAATACAATAACAATACTTTTTTTATTCTACAGGATAATCTAGTTCTAATCTATTATCGCATGAGCTTGACTAAGACTAAGTTCAATAAGTTATTCACAAATTGTGGATAACTCTGTTAGTAAGTTCATGAATTTGTGGATAACTCGAACTTTTTGTTAATAATCTAGGAAAATATTAAGTAAAAATAAAAAAGAGGTCAATAATTTGACCTCTTTTTTTAATTATTTGCTTTCCTCAACTTTAACTTTCAATTCTCCTACTACACCTGGATATAGCTTAATCTGTGCTTTTGTAACGCCTAGATCTTTTATCTGTCCACCTTCTAATTCAATTTTTCTTTTATCTACTTCTATATCATGTTTAGATTCTAGTTCACTAGCTATATCTTTAGTAGTAACTGATCCGAATAATTTTCCGTTTTCACCAACTTTAGTTTTGAAAATCAATTCAACGCTCTCTAATTTCTTTGCTATAGATTCTGCTTCTTTTTTTTCTTCTTCTTCTCTAAACTCTTGTGACTCTTTTTTATCCTTTAATTTTTTTAAATTTGCTTGATTTGCCTCTACAGCAAATTTTCTTGGTAAAAGAAAGTTTCTAGCATATCCATCCTTTGCATCTATTACTTCTCCTTTTTTACCAACATTTTTAATATCTTTTAATAATATAACTTTCACTTAAATCTTCCTTTCTTACCATTTTATTAAAAATGCTTATATATAAGCTTTTTTACTTTTTCAACTGCTTCCTCCATACTAGTATTTAGCCTTGCTCCTGAAGCATTTAAATGGCCACCACCACCTAATTCCTCCATAACAGATTGAACATCAACTTCACCGACAGATCTGGCTGAAATATGGATTCCTGATTCTAATTGCGAAAATACGAATGTAGCTTTTGCAGACTTCGTATTCAATAATTCATCTGCTGTCTGAGCTGCAATTAAATTTGCACTTTCTGTTAATTCTTCAATTTTTGCAATTGCAACATAATCATTTATCATTTCCGATTCTCTTATAGCCTCTGCCTTTATTTTAAGATCTTTCATATTATTCCTGAATAATTCAGATACCATTTCTGTATCAGCACCTTTTCTTTTAAGGTAAGCTGCTGCTTCAAAAGTTCTGACACCAGTTTTAACGGAAAAATGCTTAGTATCTAGAGCTATTCCCGAGAGCAATGCTTCTGCTTCTAATTTATTCATTTTAAGATTTTCTGCTATATAGGATATTATCTCCGTGATTAGCTCACAAGTAGATGATGCATATGTCTCTATATAACTTAATATAGTATCATCTATTACATCTGACCCCATTCTATGATGATCTATTACGACTTTCTTCTCCATTTTTCTTAAAAAGTCTTCTGATTCTACATGACTATATTTATGCGTATCTACCACTATACATATACTATTTTCTGTCACTAATTTTCTTGCATCTTTAGAGCTTATTATATTCATATCGTATTCTTCTATATTATCCCTAATTTTACGATAAATCAAATCTATAGAAGAGCTTGCTCTATCCATGACTATATAAGCTTCCTTATTTCTAAATTTTGAAATTCTATACATCCCTATTGCTGCTCCAAAACAATCTAAATCAGGACTTCTATGACCCATTATAAAGATTTTATCGGCTTGATCTATTATGCTTCTTAATGCATATGCAATAACTCTAGCTTTTACTTTTGTTCTTTTTTCAACAGCCTTTGTCTTACCACCATAAAATGAAAGCTTATCATTTGACTTTATAACTGCCTGATCTCCTCCTCTTCCTAGAGCTATATCCATAGCGTTCTTCGCATTATAGTAATTTTCCTTAACATTTTTACCCTCTGAACCTACACCGATACTTATCGTAACTGGAAGTTTTCCGCCAAAGTCCATTTTTTTAATATCATCTAATATATCGAATCGTCTTCTTTTTAAGAATTCTAAATATCGCTTTTCAAAGAATATTAGATATTTATAATCGTCTATTTTTTCTGCAAATCCATTAAGTTTATTCAATAGAGTATAGATATATCTATCTATTTCAGCTAAATTTTTATTTTGATCAATATTGCTTTCCATTCCAAATATATCTTCAAAATTATCGATATATATTATACCAATTGTCAATTCTTTAGCCGAATAGTTCTGTAGTATTTGCTCTCTATCTGAAACATCGACCATATAGAGTTTTATCACATTTCCTAAGTCCTTAGTATTTAAATTTTCTTTTATTGTTTTAAAATATTTCCCGTTATTGCTATAGATATATTCATCTTTAGTATATAAATTCTCTATATTGAATTTAGGAAAAATATTAAATATATAATTTTGATTAATCTTAACTACATCTGTAATTTTTTTAACACTATCGTTATGCCAAATTATTTTTCCTTTATTATCTATAATTATATAAGGAAGAGGTGAATTATATACTTCATTATCTATATGAAGTATTTGTTTTAATTCTCTATCTCTATTGTGATTTCTTTTTTCTATTGTTCTATATGCTAGTATTAAAGCTAGTAAGATCATATTTACAATAAATATAATAGTTGTTAAGATATAATTCAATTTTAATAAATGAAATACTAATGGCAGTAATATTAAATATGAAATTATTAATACTCTAATGAAATTTCTCATAAATACCTCCAAAGCTAATTCCCTTTAATTTTTCTAAAATTAAATATTATATCTATCATTCCTATAAAGAACACTATCATTCCTAGGATAAGACTGAATAAAGATAAAAATATTATTATATACCTTACTATTTTAGGAATATTAAACTTTTCTAATATATATATCATCACGCTCAAGCCTTGAATGAATATAATAAAATAAAATATTATCGTTATATTACTTATTAAAACTTTATAAATGGATGGATTTATCTTACCAATAATATAAGTAAATATTAAGATTATTATAGATGCTATAAAAAACTTAATACTCACTTTAAATTCACTGAACTTCATTGGTGATAATATTTTTATATTCTTTCTTCTAATTATAAAATTAGTTAAGCTATTAGATACTAAACTGATGATTAAAGAGCCAAGTAGTAAAATAGAAAATATACTATTTCTAAAGAAATCTATTAATAAAGGCTTTATGCTATTCAATTCTTCTATTTGTTCCTTACTATACTTTATACCCATATTTTTGAGCTCTTCTAAAGAATTATCGAATAAATTTGAATTAGTCTTTATTAAATTATCTATGATATCATAATTGAAAACTTTCTTACTTAAAATCATAAATAATATTATTACTATAAATATATATGCTGTAGTTTTTAAAATTCTATGCGATATTTCTTCATTTCGATCAATGCTATTAACTATTATAATTGTCATACCTATAAAGACTATACTAAATGGAAGAGTATAATTCCCTAATAAAAGGAAAAATAATATAGAGCTTAAAAATATATTTATAATACTATATTTCATTCCATATTTTACTCCTAAAATTATACTTGGTATAGAATATAGTAATAAAAATATATTAGTAATGTAAAATCCTATGCTTCCTAAAATTAAACTAAGTATGAACGATATAATAAATTCTTTTATAAGATTATTTTTTACATTCACAAATATCACTCTTTTCTTCTTAATCATATCAAAAAAGCGTCGACTATGTCGACGCTCTTAATTATTCTGCTGTATATGGTAAAAAAGCAACTTGTCTTGCTCTTTTAATAGCTTTTGTTATTTCTCTTTGATGTATAGAACAGTTTCCTGAAACTCTTCTAGGAAGTATTTTTCCTCTTTCAGTTACATACTTCTTAAGTTTATTAACATCTTTATAATCTATAGTAGATTTTTTATCGGCACAAAAACTACATACTTTCTTTCTGCCTCTAAATCTTCTTCCACCTGCCATCTTCAGTTACCTCCTTTATATTAGAATGGAATATCGTCGTCATCAATATCTTCATTGAAATCAGAATCAGTTCCAAAGTCATTTTGTGAACCAAAATCACTTTCTCTTCCAAAATTAGATTGATCGTAGTTGGAGTTACTATTTCCTGATGTATTCTTCCAATCTATAGGTTCTATAGAATTCGCTGTAACCTCTGTAGTATATACTCTCTTGCCGTCCTTGCCTTCGTAGCTTCCTGTCGTAATTCTTCCTTGAATCGCAACACGATTACCTTTTTCTATATAATTAGCACAGAATTCAGCAGATTTACCCCAAGCTGTTATAAATATAAAATCAGCTGTTTGTCTTCCTGCTGCTTCAGCTTCCTGTCTTTGCTGTTTACTGTAATTTCTGTCTACCGCAAGCGTAAAACGTGCTACAGCTTGTCCTCCATTTGGAAGATATCTCAATTCAGGATCTTTCACCAATCTTCCTATTAATGAAACATTGTTCAAAATAAGCACCTCCAAGATATTTTTATTACTCGTCTACTCTTATTATCATATTTCTGATAATTGAGTCTGTTATCTTGCTAACTCTTTCTAATTCATTCACAACTGATGATTCTGCTTCAAAGTTTATCAATACATAATAGCCTTCTCTGAAATCTTCTATTTCATATGCTAGTTTTCTCGATCCCCACTCATCTAGGTTGGTAACAGAACCAGCTGATTCTATTATCGTCTTCAATCTCTCTACTATTGTATTTCTATTTTCTTCCTCCACTACAGGTGAAAATATAAATACTGCTTCATAATCTCTTTTCACTAATCTACACCTCCTTTTGGACTTAGCGGCTCTATATAAATATAGAGCAAGGATTTAAATCGTACAAATCATTATACCATTTCTATATTTTATTATCAAGTTTTTTTACTTTTTCTTCTTAAGCTTTTTCAAAAATTCTCTTCTCGGAATCATAATCTGTCTTTCACAACCAAGGCATTTTAATTTAAAATCTATCCCTGTCCTTCTTATTTCCCATTCATTTGTTCCACAGGGATGCCCCTTCTTCAAAATAACTATATCTCCTATATTAAAATCCTGTATATTGTTCATAAATATCTCCCAATTCTATTTAGATATCGAAATTTTTCTAAGATTCTTTATATCTACACCACTCTTTATGAGATGCTCAATAATCAATTTCCTCATATTATATGCCACTTTAAATTGACTGCTAGGCTTAGTCATAGCATACATATTTATTCGCATATCTGTATTCGTAAATTCTGCTATACCATTTATAATTGGTCCTGATGTTATATCTTCTCCATACTTATCCTTTATAATATCAGACACTTCTTCTAATTTCCTAAAGACTTGATCTATATCTTCTTCGTATGAAATTCTAATGTCTACATCTGCTTTCATACTTCCCCTACTTTTATTCGTAACTGTTTCTATCTGTCCATTTGGTATTATATGCAGTTCTCCATTAAATGCCCTTATCTTAGTAACTCTTATTTGCATATCTTCAACTATTCCATCAAAATCTCCAATTTGTATATGTTCTCCTACGGAATATTGATCTTCAAACAATATAAAAAATCCCGTTATTACATCTTGAACTAAAGACTTAGCTCCGAATCCAATAGCTACTCCTCCAATTCCTGCTGTTGCTATTAAAGAACGTGTCTCTATACCTATCCTTTGAAGAATCATAACTCCAGCTATAAAATAAATAAAATATTTCACTAGTGATTGAGTTATAACTGAGAGAGTTATAGCTTTACGAGATTCTATACTAAATTTTTTTAATTTAGTATTTCTCTTAAAGAATTTATCTATTGCCTTAGAGCTTAAAAATATTGAAATCTTTGCTAACATTAGAATTACAATTATAGTTATAAGGCCATTTGCTAAGCCTATTATATTTATATTACTTATAAATCTTTTTACCATAATTTACTCCTTTGAATTTATATCAAGTTCATTAACTTCAACTTTTTCCTTAGTTCTAATTATATTAAATACCCCTCTTAATATAATTTGTCCTTCTGAAATCATCTCTTTAAGCACGGAAAATATATCATCTTTTTCCTCATCTTCAAATCTAATAGAAAGACCACAGCTTGCTGTTATCTCCCTTGGTGTAGGTATTACTTTTATCTTAAATTCTCTTTTCTTTAAAGCTTTTTCTGTTTTTATTGCATGATGTGTTGATCTAAAAGTTATTACATTCATCTCAGTTTCTATCATTTTTTATACACCTCTAAATTTTACTTTTTTATCTATAGCTTTATAGTATTTGAAGCATTCAGTAATTTTTCTGCTATAGTATACATATTAGTTACTTCTCCAACTTTTAATTTATCTGCTAAATTATAATAATCTAAGCAAGTTCCACAAGAGTAAATTTCGACTCCTTCTTTTTCTAATTTTTCTATATCTAAAACTACATCTGAGCCTTCTGTTGTCAGTTTAACTCCACCATTTAAGAATATTAGAGTCTTCGGTTTGTTTTTAAACTCTGTAAGAGTATATAGGAATCCTTTGATTAAAACTCCTCCTAATTCATCATTACCATGACCTAATTTGTCTTTATCAAATAAAATGACAGTATTATCTCCTATCTGAGATAATCTGTTAGATATTTCTCCAGATTCTTTTTCATTTTTTCCCTCTAAAGTTTTGCCCTTTATACCTTCTATATAAAAATAACCATCTTTTTCTTCAACCTCAAATTCATAGCCAAGATTAGAATAGAGTTTTGACATATTTATTCTAGCAGCTTCATTATCTACTATCGTCAATAATCTCTCATCTTCTTTCATATCATCTAATTCTTTCTTTGTTAAAATAACTGGCTTAGGGCAAAGCATGCCTCTTGCATCTATTTCTCTTGCCATTATATTCCCTCCATATTATAATTGTATACTTATAGTATAACAATAAAACTATTTATTTTTCAATTCTTTTGCTTATTCCACTGATTTAAGTGATTCTATCATATTTATAGCCTTTAGTTTCTTATGAATTATAAAAAGAACTCCTATAGAAATTATCAGAGTCACTATTGAAGAGATTAAATAGTTATACCATCTTGTTTCAGGGTCCATCATAACGGATGGTGGTTCAACACTTAGGAGAACGTATCTGTGTAGAAATATTCCAATAAATAATCCTAAAGCTATTCCCATTATTGTTAATAAAAGAGTTTCACGATATACATAAGCTGTAACCTCTTTATTATAAAAACCTAGAACTTTTATAGTAGACAGCTCTCTTTCTCTTTCAGAAACATTTATATTAGTTAAATTATACAGAACTACTATTGCTAATAAAGATCCACAAGCTAATATTACTAATACTATAGCATCTATAGAATCTTCCATATCACTAATTATATTTCTTATATAATTAGTACTTATTATAGCCATTGTTGCCTTATTTTCCATTATTTCTTTACTCATCTCTTCCATAGCTTTGTTCCCATTATTTTTAGCTTTTATAAGATATGAGTTATTATTATATTTATCATTAAAAATTTTATTATAATAATTATCCGTCATATAAATATATTGACCTGCATAGTTTTCCGTTATCCCTGATACCTTAAGATTATATATTTTATTATCTTCATCTTTAAATTTTATATAATCTCCATTTTTTATATTTTCAACTTTAGCTATTTTTTCTCCAATATATACTCCATAGTCATTGAGTTCATAATTCTCGAGTGTCTTTCTATTTCTTAATTTTATAAATTTACTAAATTCTTCTTTAGAATCTGTAGAGAGCAGAATTGCATTCTCATATTTCAATAGTGGAGAATCTATATTTCCTGATTTATAATTAACCTTTAGAGACTCTTTTACATTTTCCACATCATCTATTGCATTTTCATATTTATCCTTTGGATAATCTTCCAAGTTATAAGCAATTATGGCATCAAATTTAAATAGCTCTTCGTATTGTTTCTCTTCTATTCCACTTAATGAGTTTTTTATTCCTATTCCCATGAAGATCAAAGCAGTACAACCTGCAACACCAAATACAGTCATCAGCATTCGCTTTTTATATCTAAATATATTTCTAGCTGTAACCTTTTGAATGAAAGTTAATCTCTTCCAAATAAATTTAAATCTTTCTAAAAATATTCTTGATCCTATTTCAGGTGCCTTTGGTCTCATAAGACTAGCAGCATTTTCTTTTAAATCTTTTATCGAAACCCAGTAAGCTGCTCCCGCAGTGCTTAATAAAGATATTAGTGACGCTATGACAATATCTTTGTAGTGAATTTTTATAGCTATATCTCCTATATCTTGTGGAGCCATATAAGCATCAAATATTACTTTCGATAATACTGTTGTCCCAAAAGTTGAACCAATTATTATCCCTATTATTGCTGAAAAAAGCCCATAATGTGTGAATTTTTTTATTATATCCCTGTTACTATATCCTAATGCCTTCATAGTGCCCATGAAACTCCTCTGTTCATCTACCATCCTAGTCATAGTTGTTAAAGAAACTAGAATTGCTATTGCAAAGAAGAAAACAGGAAATATATTCGATAAACTATCAATATTTCTAGAACTCGTTAATATATAGTTGTAATTTGGATCGTCTATTTTAGAATTTATGAAATATTTAGGTTTTTTTATTTTTTTTATTTCCTCTTTTGCTTCCTCTATTTCAATTTCTCCACTTTCTATCTTTTCTTCTGCTTCTACCTTCTTATCATCATATTCTTTTAAACCTCTCTGATATTTCTTCTCTCCACTTTCTATTTCGTCTTTTGCTCTATTGAGCTCTATTTTTGCTTTTAATTTTGCTTCTTGATATTTCTTTTTTTCTTGATTTAATATATTCTCTGCTGAATTCACATCATTTAAACCGGAATCTAATTCAAAATTAGATTCTAATATTGTTTTTCTATTCATATCAATCTCTTTTTTTATCTCATCTACTCTAGCTCTAATCTTATTATAATCAGATAATAAGAGATTATATTTATATTTTTTCGAATTTAAAATTTCTTTCTGATTAGAGTTTAAATCTTCTAAACTTTCTAAATCATAAATATCGGAACTTAGTTTATCTAATTTCTTTCTTGCTTTTTCTAAACTATCTTGACTAGAGTTTAATTCTTTCTCCATTCTAAATAGCTTATTATCTCCGAAGTTTTTTAATAAATTTCCTGTATCTAATCGAATTTTAGCATCTTTAATCTTATTTTCGCCCTCTAATAGCTTTTCTTTTCCTTCTATAAATTTTAAATTTGCCTCAGCATTCTCTGTATATAATCTTTCTTTTCCTTCTTCAATATCTTTTTTTGCATTTTCTAATTCATTCTTTCCTCTATCTAATTCTTCTCTAGCTGCCTTTAATTCATTCTCCGCTTCTTCTATCTCTAATTCTGCCTCATTTATAAATGTACTTAATCTATTTTCTGATCTGTTTTCAAATCGCTTTCTGAGTTCATCAGCATATTCGCTTACTTTATCTTCATATTCTTTTGAATAGCTTTTTAAATCGCCTATATCTTTATACTTCAATCTTGCTATCGTATAAAAAGGTAGATTGAAATTCTCATCTTTAATTATTCCAAATCCTAATATATCGCCTGAGCCTATATTAGTCTTTCCTCTATCTTCTTTGCTCAAATATTCAGGACTCTTTACAAATCCTACTATATTAAACTTTTTTGTTTTTAATGAATCTGTCTGATTTTCTTCTGATTTAACTTCTAATTCTTGTCCTATATCATATCCTTTTTTCTTTAATTTTATATCTAATAATATATCATTAGGTTCTTTTAAAGCCTTGCCCTCTAATAATTTGTATAAAGCTAAATCTGAAGATTCAGATTGAAGTCTTATTATATTTCTATCATTGTCTAAAATATAATCTGAAATATATCCATATTCTACTCTTTCTAAATTTCTAGTATTATTAATTATCTTTTCATCAACTTCATCTATTCCTAATGTCGATCTTATCGTTATATCTGGCATATTATAATACTCACAATAATTCTCTAAAGTCTCTCTTATATTTATTCCTGTAGCTTTTAATCCTGTGTAGACAAATACTCCTAATGCAATTAGACATAGTATAGATAAAAATCTTGTTTTTGTCTTTATTGCTTCAATCATCCTATCTTTTCTAATTGCTTCTTTCAAATCTATCACCTACCATTCTAATAGCTCTGGATCAATAGGATTCTCATTAATATCTTCTCTTATTACTTTAGCATCTCTCATTTCTATTATTCTATCCGCCATATCTGTTAATGCCTTATTATGTGTTACTAGAATAACTGTAGTTCCTGTTTTATCACACATATCTTTTAATAACTTTAATACTGCTTTCCCTGTATTATAATCTAAGGCACCAGTAGGTTCATCACAGAGCAATAATTTAGGTTTTTTTGCTATAGCTCTGGCTATGGAGACTCTTTGTTGTTCTCCTCCTGAAAGTTGTGCTGGAAAATTATCTTTTCTATCTTCTAATCCTACACTTTTAAGTGCCTCTATTGGGTTCATAGCATCTGAAACTATTTGCGTAGCTAATTCTACATTTTCAAGAGCTGTAAGATTAGGTACTAAATTATAGAATTGAAATACGAATCCTATATCATACCTTCTATATTTAGTGAGCTCTCTTTCATTATACTTAGATATATCTTGACCATCAATTAATATGCTTCCTTCATCTACACTTTCCATTCCACCTAGTATATTAAGTAATGTCGATTTACCCGCTCCAGAACTTCCAACCATTACTGCAAATTCACCTTTTTCTACTTTAAAATTAATTTTATTATTTGCAATTATAGTTATTTCACCATTTTTATAAAACTTAGAACTATCTATAGCTTCTACATAGGCCATATACTCACCTTCTTTACTTATTATAGTGAATAATATAATTTTAACAGATATATATAATTTTTAAACTCTATTTTCATAAATCTTATATTTCTATATAAATAAAAAAACAGACCATGAAATTATATCATAGTCTGCAATTCTTTGGCGGAGAGGGTGGGATTCGAACCCACGTGGGCGTGAACCCTAACGGTTTTCAAGACCGCCCCGTTATGACCACTTCGGTACCTCTCCAAATATTTAATTAATAAAATGGCTGGGGTAGCTGGATTCGAACCAACGAATGTCAGAGTCAAAGTCTGATGCCTTACCGCTTGGCGATACCCCAATATTATTGGCGCACCTGGGAGGATTCGAACCCCCGGCGCACGGATTAGAAGTCCGTTGCTCTATCCTACTGAGCTACAGGTGCATATAATGGAGCGGGTGAAGGGAATCGAACCCTCGCAACTGGCTTGGAAGGCCAGGGCTCTACCACTGAGCTACACCCGCGTATTTGGTGGTCGCAATAGGGCTCGAACCTATGACCCCCTGCTTGTAAGGCAGATGCTCTCCCAGCTGAGCTATGCGACCTAGTTATGGTGACCCTACCGGGATTCGAACCCGGGTTACCGCCGTGAAAGGGCGATGTCTTAACCGCTTGACCATAGGGCCTTAATTTAATGGTTGCGGAGGCTGGATTCGAACCAACGACCTTCGGGTTATGAGCCCGACGAGCTGCCACTGCTCCACTCCGCGTTATCTTTTTTATTATTTTATGGTGCCGAGGACCGGAATCGAACCGGTACGATCTGTGAGGATCGCAGGATTTTAAGTCCTGTGCGTCTGCCAGTTCCGCCACCCCGGCATCATTTGGCTCCTGGGGTGGGATTCGAACCCACAGCCTATCGGTTAACAGCCGAGTGCTCCACCGTTGAGCTACCCAGGAATAATAACTGGCGATGTCCTACTCTCCCAGGCCGTCTCCAGCCAAGTACCATCAGCGCT
>JAUNVB010000009.1:0-29914 GCA_030537835.1 Andreesenia angusta
CGTTAACTCTTGCTGCTCTCTCAAGAAGTCTTGAGTGAAGATAGAAAACATCTCCAGGATATGCTTCACGTCCTGGTGGTCTACGAAGTAATAATGACATCGCACGATATGCAACTGCGTGCTTCGATAAGTCATCATATACTATTAGAACATCTTTACCGTTATACATAAACTCTTCTCCCATTGCAACTCCAGCATACGGTGCTATATATTGAACTGGAGCAAGCTCTGAGGCAGTTGCCGAAACAACTATAGTATAATCCATAGCTCCTCTTGATTCTAATGTATTAACTATCTGTGCAACTGTAGATCTCTTCTGTCCTATAGCAACATAGATACATATTACATCTTCACCTTTTTGATTAAGAATTGTATCTACTGCAATAGCAGTTTTACCTGTCTGTCTATCTCCGATTATTAGCTCTCTTTGTCCTCTACCAATAGGGAACATAGAGTCAATCGACTTTATTCCTGTTTGAAGCGGTTCTGAAACTGATTGTCTTGCAATAACTCCAGAAGCAACAGCTTCTACAGGTCTATATTTATCTGTAGTTATAGGTCCTTTTCCATCAATAGGCTGTCCAAGAGCATTTACAACTCTTCCTATCATCTGATCACCTACAGGAACTTCAACTACTCTTCCTGTTCTTTTAACAGTATCTCCCTCTTTAATTTCAACATCTGATCCCATCAAAACGCAACCTACGTTATCTTCCTCTAGGTTAAGAGCCATTCCATAAACTTCTCCAGGAAACTCTAAAAGCTCTCCTGCTATACATTTTTCTAGCCCATGAACTCTAGCTATACCGTCTCCAACTTGGATAACTGTACCTACGTCAACAACATCTATTTTATTATCGTACCTTTTTATCTGTTCTTTTATAATCGAACTTATTTCTTCAGGTCTTAGATTCATTTATCCTTTCACCTCTATTCTGCTATAAGCCTGATATTATTTAATTCTTTCTGAATCTCTCTTAATTTACCTTTTACACTTCCATCGATTACCTTATCTCCAACCTTAACAAGAACACCACCCATTATATCTTTATCTATATGAGTATTCAGTTCAACAGTCTTTCTAAAGCTTGAAGATAGTTTTTCTTGAAGTTTATTTATCTCATCTTCTGTCATAGGAACCGCCGTATAAGCATCTGCTTCTACTATTCCTAATCTATCATTCGATAAATCCTTATAAGAATTACTTATATCATTTAAGTATTTTTCTCTTCTTTTATCCACAACTATATAGCAAAGATTCAATATTTCATTCGATACTCTACCTTTAAATAGCTTATCTACCATATCTTTTTTCTCTGCTTTAGTAATTCTTGGATGTGTAAAAATAGTCTCGAGTCTCGGATTTTCATTAAATACATCCGCTACAGCATTTATTTCTTTTTTAAATTCTTCTAATTTATCTAATTCAATTGCAACTTCATATAATGCCTCTGCATATCTTTTTCCTACTAACTTTGCCATTTTGATTCCCCTACCTCATTGATAAACTGATCTATCATGTTTTTGTGGGTTTTTTCATCTAAATCTTTATTAACAACTTTGCTAGCAACTAGCATAGCCATATCAGCAACTTCAGATTTAAGAGAATCTAATGCTTTTTCCTTCTCTCTTTCTATATCATTCGTTGCTCTCTCAGATATGATTTGAGCTTCATGTTTAGCTTCAGCTACAATCTCATCTTTTAGCTGATCTCCTCTTTTCTTAGCTGTGTCCACAATTTCTCTAGCCTCATCTTTTGCACTATTAAGGCTTGCTTCATATTGTGCTCTAAGCTTTTCTGCTTCTGTTTTCTCAAGCTCTGCTGCATCTAAATCAGCTTTTATTGCTTCAGCTCTCTTATTTAAAAACTCTTTCATAGGATTTGCTAATTTTGCTCTTAGAACTAAAAATAGTATAAGAGTTGATATAAGCTGAAGTATCAAATTAGTCCATTCAGGTAATATGTGTACTGTAAACATATTTCATCCTCCCTTCCTTAATAAAAGGATTATCTCTTTTAATAGAGAATTCTAAAACTTACTATTAGTAAATGAGAGATGAGCATTCTCACCTCTCCATATCATTACTGTTTATTAACAGTTATAATTATAGAGCCCCCATTAAAGGTCTTACGAATAGTAGTATAATTCCTACAACTAGTCCATATATACCTGTTGACTCTGCTATCGCTTGCCCTAATACCATCGTTCTGATGATATCTCCTTGAGCTTCAGGTTGTCTACCAACTGCTGATGCTGCTTGTCCTGCTGCATATCCCTGTCCAATTCCAGGTCCAATACCTGCCATTAATGCTAATCCTGCTCCTATTGCTGAACATCCTAATACAAAAGCTTCACTTGAAATTGATTCCATTTTTATATCCTCCTCAAAATTAATTTTAAAATTTAATTAAATAATTTCTTATCTTTTCCTATTTTATTGAACCAATGCTTCTTCATCAGGTAAGTTTCCACTTACAAATACCATTGTCAACATCAAGAATATAAACGTTTGAACGAACCCTGCGAATAGGTCGAAATAAACGTGAAATATAGGTGTCAACAGTGGTGCCACATAACGAAGCGCCTGGTAAAGCAATCCCATTATAATTCCACCACTAAGTATATTACCGAATAAACGGAAAGATAATGATATCGGATTGGCTAATTCTCCGACTATATTAAGTGGAAATAATAAGAATACAGGTTCAAAATATCCTTTAATATATCCACCTAATCCATTTGTCTTCAAACCATAGTATTGAGTCATAACAAATGTTATAAGTGCCAAAGCCAGTGTCACATTATAATCTGATGTCGGTGGTGTTAATCCTAATAGACCAAAGATATTAGCTATGGGTAAAAATAGTGCTAATGTCATTAAGTAAGGAAATAATCTTTCTCTAGTAGGACCTTTCCCCATTGTATCCATAACTAATTTATGAACTGATGTATATATGACTTCAACTACGTTTAATAGACCAGTTGGCTTTTTAGTAGGATCAGCTTTTTTGATTTTTCCATGTACAATAAAAGCGAATATTATCAAGCCCACTGTTATAATTAGGGAATTTACAAGGCTATCATGAATGAAGATTTCTTTGCCTTTGAGCATAAATCTGACTCCCATTTCAACTGCTTCTTCTTCCAAGGCTTTTCCTCCTTTCACTAGATATTTTAAACCATCTCAGTACTTAACTGAGTAAAAATTTATATAAACACCTGTAATTTAACAAGCGTTTTTGACCAATCCTTGATAACGTTTTCTTTTAGAGTGTAAAGTAAGCTCTAATCCTTGTTCATCCTCTTAATCTTGAATGTATCGTATACGCTATCTGATACTATAACTATTTTTACAGTAAATAAAGCTATTATCGTTGATATAAAATCAATATAATCAGCTTTCGATGCTATAACTAAAACTATACCATATATAATGAATCTTATAAAGTAGTTAATAGTTGCATACGTTCTTGCTCTATTTTCTGGCATATTTACAATTTTTTTTGTGCTTATCTCTATTATTTTAAAGGACAATATATTTATAAGGCCTCCAAACAATATGCCCAAAACGTATGAGGAATCTCTAAATACTATAAAAGCTATTAGACATCCTATAAATATCAATAAAAGACTTCTTTTTATGATAGTTCTTACATAATCTTGTCCTAATGCCATTTTAAAATCCCTTCTATTTCCACACTATTCATCTTCTTTTAGCATTTCTTCTTTTTCTATTGATTTTCTATTCTCTGACTTCAACTTTTCAATCTCTCTCTTGTCATAGTTGACAGTCGTCTTTCTATTACTTCCAGCTCCTTGCATTCCAATTCTAAATATATAATTGAATGCCGATAATACTCCTATTACTGTAAATACTATCAAGAATATTATATCTGTCCCTAGTTTTTCATCTAAAAATTTTCCAAGGAATATACAGCCTATTAAAATAATTATCACGGTGATCCCAATCTGAGTAACTAAAGTCAGATTTGCAAAAATACTTGTCTTTCGCTTCAATATTCTCACCTACTTTTAATATAGTATATATCTATTATAATAGATATTGCAAATAATTAATACTCTTTTCACTGTATACATTACCGTAATAAAGTAATAAACCCTAACTATAAGTTAGGGTTTATTATCAAATTATACCATTTTATTTCAGATAAATCTATACCATTCGAGATTATTCCTTATATATGGTAATATTATCTTCTTTTATTTTCTATTTCCAATTTTTTTCATAAAATTCTTAAATAAGTTTTTTGCTACTAATAAAGACATACTAAATAAAATTATAAGTGCTATCGCATAATAAAATCTCATATTATATACGATAATAGCTAATATCCCAAATGCTATACCTGCTCCATATAAAAAAACTACTGTTTTTCTCTGTGTAAATCCCTGGTCTATGAGTCTGTGGTGTATATGTCCTCTATCAGCTCCCATTATAGGCTTTCCACTTCTAAATCTTCTAAACATAGCAAGAAATGTATCTAGTATTGGAAGACCTAAAATTAATATAGGGCATATAAAAGCTACTGCTGTAGTACTCTTTACAGCGCCTTCAATCGATATAGCTGATAATACGAATCCAAGGTAGAGCGCACCGGTATCTCCCATAAATATACTTGCAGGATTAAAATTATAAGGCAAGAACCCTAATGCTGATCCAGCTAATATAAATGAAAGAGATGCTGCAACGGTATTCCCATCTAGTATAGCCACTACTCCCATAGAAATTCCTGCTATTGCACTTATACCTGCTGAAAGTCCATCTAATCCATCTATAAGATTAATAGTATTCGTAACTCCAACTATCCATATAATAGTTATAGGAAATGATAAATACCATACTAAGCTAAGATATCCATATTCCGAGAAAATCGGATCAGAAATTATCTCTATTCTAATTCCAAAATAGTATAGAATTATAGCTGCAATAATTTGGATTAGTAGTTTAATTTTTGCTGGTAAATCCTTTATATCATCGATTACTCCAGTAATAGCAATTAAACTCGAGCCTATTAACAAGCCTATTATCTCACTGCTTAGATCTTCAAATATAAATATAGATATCGTAGCTGCAATATATATAGCTAGTCCACCTAATCTAGGTGTAGGCTTAGTATGTGCCCTTCTATCATCCCTTTTTGGGTCATCTATCGCTCCTAAAATTATGGCTATCTTCTTAGCAAATGGGGTTGCTATGAAAGATATTATTATAGGAACTATAATTATAAGTAAATAATTCATCAATTTTTCTCTCCGTCCTTCTCAAGCTTTTTTATTTCGACATTTGCTTCCTCTAAAAGCTTCATCGCTAATTCATCAGGATATCCTTCTTCATAGACTATTCTCACTATACCAGCATTTATTATCATTTTTGCACATAATATACAAGGCTGATTCGTGACATAAATCGTCGATCCTGCTATACTAACTCCAGAATGCGCCGCATGTACTATGGCATTTTGTTCTGCATGAAGACCCCTACACAATTCATGCCTTTGCCCAGAAGGAATATTTAATTTATCTCTTAAGCAGCCTACCTCTTCACAATGCGCAAGGCCGGTAGGGGAACCATTATATCCCGTAGAAAGAATTTTTTTATCTTTAACTATTAAAGCCCCGACTTGTCTTCTACAGCAAGTAGAACGTTTTTTTATAACATTCACTATTTCTATAAAATATTCATCCCAGCTGGGTCTCATAAAATTTCTCCTTAATATATAATTAATTCACTTAATATATATTATAATATAGATTTTATATAGTACAAGAATTTTATATATAAATACAAAAAGCAGACCTTTGAATTAGAAATTTAAAAGTCTGCTTTTTATATTTATTTTAAATTTATTGTTTCGTTCCAAACAGTCTATCTCCTGCATCACCTAATCCAGGAAGAATGTAACCGTGCTCATTTAATTTTTCATCCATATAAGCAATATATATATCTATATCTGAATGTTTCTCTCTGAGGTGATTTAATCCTTCTGGGCATCCAATAATACAAGCGACCGATATCTTTTTAGGATTAAATCTTTCTTTTACAAATCTTACTGCAGCTTCTGCCGATCCACCTGTTGCTAACATTGGATCTAATATTATTATTTCTCTATCTTCTGTGTCTTTAGGTAATTTGCAAAAATACTCTACAGGTTCTAGTGTTTCTGGTTCTCTATAAAGTCCTATATGTCCAACCTTTGCACTTGGTAGCATATTCAAAAAACCATCTACCATACCTATTCCTGCTCTTAATATAGGTACTAAAATTAGTTTTTTCCCATCTATCATTTTTACTTCTGTATCCATAAGTGGAGTTGATATTTGCTCAACTTTTAATTTCAAATCTTTAGTCACTTCCACAGCCATGAGCATACCTAATTCATCTATAAGCTCTCTAAATAACTTGCTTCCCGTTTCTCTATTCTTTAAAATAGCTATCTTATGTTCTATAAGTGGATGTTCCATTATAATAGTTTTGCCCATTTTTACACCTACTCTTCTATTTTCATAATTTTCTCTACTCTTTTTATATGTCTATCACCAGCAAATTCACTATCTAACCAAGAGTCTAATATAGAAATTGCTAGTCCCTCGCCTATTACTCTAGCTCCTAGTGCTAGCATATTTGAATCATTGTGTTCTCTAGCCATTTTAGCTGAGTAAGTGTCTGAACAAAGCGCACATCTGATGCCTTTGACTTTATTCGCAGCTATTGAAATTCCAATTCCTGTTCCACATATTACAATTCCTCTTTCACATTCTTCTGCCATTACTCCTTCGGCTACTGCTTTTCCAAAATCAGGATAATCAACAGATTCATTGGAATTTGTTCCATAATCAATAATTTCAATTCCTCTACTATCAAGATATTTCTTTAATTTCTCCTTAAGTTCATAACCACCATGGTCAGATCCTATTCCTATCTTCAATTAAAGCACTCCAATCATATTATTGAATTTTTTTTATTATAGTCTTGAGTTTATTCTCTATTTGATTTCTACATTCCTCATAAAAATATAGAGGCAGTCCATAAGGATCGGCAATATCTCCTATTTCTTCAGAATATTCTGAAATCGTAAATACTTTTTTAATATCTCCAAAATCATCTTCTATACTAGTTTTATGAGCTTCTGTCATAGTTAAAATCAAATCTGCTCTTTCCACTATTTCTTTATTTAATACTCTAGATTTAAAATCATTTAAATTTAGCCCTATCTCTTCAACAGCTTTTTTAGAATTTTCAGATGCACTAAGACCATCTATTGTTATAATTCCAGCTGAACTGATATTTAAATCAAGATTTCTTTTTTTTGCTAAATCTTTAAGTATAATTTCTGCCATCGGACTTCTACAAGTATTCCCCGTACAAACAAATACTATATTCAGCTAATTCACCTCCAGATAAACCTTATACTTTCTCAATATTTCCACCTGAAGCCTTTTCAAGTCGATTCATAATAGCTCTACCTACGCCTTTATTTTCAAATCCTTCTGATAATATCAAATCTGGTTGAATCATATCGCAACGTCTAAGAGCTTCAAATAGATTCTTTGCAATATCTGAGTAGTTTTCAATACTTCCTAAAGATATTATATTTTCTGAATTGAATCTTTCTTTATTTTCTTCAACTGTTAATATAACTAGTTTCATACCTTTTGAAATACATTTCTTCTCTTCTTTTAAAATTCTAGATACTATATTTTCTCTATTCTCTCCAGCGAATACTTTGAGTTCTGACTTTGGTGAATAATGCCTATATTTCTGCCCTGGTGATTTAGGTCTAAATCCTGCCTTTTCATCTGAAGAATCATAATCTACTTCATTTAAAACTGTTTCCAAATCTTCTTTAGTTATGCTACCCGGTCTCAGTATAATTGGTTTTTCTCCTGTAAAGTCTAATACAGTCGATTCAATTCCATATTCAGTACTTCCTCCGTCTATTATTATATCTACTTTCCCAAAGAGATCTAATACTACATGATCTACATTAGTCGGACTCGGCTTTCCTGATATATTAGCACTCGGTGCAGCAAGTGGGGTATCAGATGCCTCTATTATTTCTCTAGCAATTTTATTAGATGGCATCCTTATAGCCACAGTCTCTAAATTTCCCGAAGTTACATCAGGAACAATAAGTTTTTTATTGAATATCAGTGTTATCGGACCAGGCCAAAACTTTTCCATTACCTTTCTAGCGCTTAATGGAATTTTTTCTACTATCCTATTTAATTGAGATTCATTCGATATATGGACTATCAATGGATTGTCTCTAGGCCTTTCTTTTGCTTTAAATACTTCAGAGACGGATTCAGTGTTCAATGCATCTGCACCTATACCATAAACCGTCTCTGTTGGAAATACGACAAGTCCTCCCGACTTTATTGTCTTTACAATATCGGATAAGTTCTCTTCTAAATTTTCTGATTTTATAATTTTCGTTTTTTTCATCAAATCACCTTTAACTTATCTGCTTAAGCTTTTCCGCTTGAGCTGTAGTGCCTAATGCCTCTACCATTTCTTCTATATCACCATCAAGAAAATTATCTAATTTATAGACTGTCATATTTATTCTGTGATCAGTTATTCTTCCTTGAGGGAAATTATAAGTTCTTATCTTAGCACTTCTATCACCAGTTCCCACTTGGCTCTTTCTCTCTTCAGCTATTTCTGCATTCTGCTCTTCCATCATCTTATCATAGATTCTAGCTTTTAATATTTTAAACGCTTTTTCTTTATTCTTTAGCTGAGATTTTTCATCTTGACAAGAGACTACAATCCCTGTAGGTTCATGTGTAAGTCTTACTGCTGAATCTGTTGTATTAACACTCTGTCCACCATTTCCTGATGAACGATATACATCGACTCTGACATCTTGTTGATTTATATGAACATCTACATCATCTACTTCTGGTAAAACAGCAACCGTTGCCGTAGATGTGTGTATTCTTCCACTTGACTCAGTATCAGGAACTCTCTGTACTCTATGAACTCCACTTTCATATTTCAATTTACTATATGCTCCTGAGCCTTTTATCATAAATACAACTTCTTTAAATCCACCAACGCCTTGTTCTGATGAACTCATAAGCTCATGCTTCCACCCTTCTCTCTCCGCATATCTAGAGTACATTCTGTAGAGATCTCCTGCAAATATTCCAGCTTCATCTCCTCCAGCACCTGCTCTTATTTCGACTATTACATTCTTATCATCATTAGGGTCTTTTGGAATTAAGAGTACTCTAAGTTCATCTTCTAGCTTCGGTTTTTTCTCTTCTAATTCTTCAATCTCCATTTTTACAACTTCTCTAAAATCATCATCTAATTTCTCTTGAAGCATTTCTTTAGCTTCTTCGTAACCTTTCATAACTTCTTTTAGTTCTCTATATTTCATAACTACTGTTTCTAAATCTGAATGTTCTTTTACAAGTTTTTGCCATTCTTTTATATTTTCAATAACTTCTGGATCGCTTATTTTTTTACTCAATTCCTTATATCTTTCTTCTAGAAAATCTAGTTTATCTAACATACTTCCCACGCCTTTCTAGCTTATGTCTTTAAAACACAGTGCACCTAAATATTATACCATATTTTTAACATTTTTAGAACAGCAGATAGCCTATTAATCCCGCAATTCCCATTCCTAGCATTATATTCATTTTCTTTCTTGAAAATATTATGAATGCTATTATTGCAACTATAATAGATTTCAAATCGAATATACTAGCTTTTCCAACTGAAACTAATGCAGAAAGAATTAACGCCATTACTACGGGTCTTAAGCCTGAGTAAATTGTATCTACCAATTTAGTTTTTCCAAGTTTCTTAAGTATCATAATCATAGATAGTACAACTATGAAAGAAGGCAAAATAACTGCTATAGTGCATATAGCACCGCCAATTGGTCCTGCAACCCTAGTGCCTATAAAAGTAGCTGAGTTAATCGCTATAGGTCCTGGTGTTATTTGAGATATTGCAATCATATCGAGAAACTCATTATAATTAACCCAGTGATTAGCATAAATGACTTCTTTTTGAATAAACGGAATCATTGCAAATCCACCACCAAAACTGAACATGCCAATTTTGAAGAAAGAAATGAATAGATTTAAAAATATTTTCATTTAAATACCTCCTTCAAATCGATCAAAAACTATTGCACTTAAAGCCCCTAAAATTAAAACTATTATAGGATTCCAGTTTAATAGTATTAAGAGTATACCCGCTATTACGAATATTGCATATCCAAACTTATTCATCTTAACAGTCTTTATAAGTGAAACAAGAGATACTCCTATCATAGCAACTACCGCTATCCTTATACCAGTAAATACACTCTCTACTGCTGGTAAATTCCTGTATTTAAAAAATATTGACGAAACTAATAGTATTATTATATATGATGGGAGTGCTGAACCTAGAACAGCCAATACTGCTCCTTTTACTCCCTTTATTCTATAGCCAAGAAATACTGATAAATTAATCGCTATTGCTCCTGGTGAAGCTTGAGATATAGCAAGTGCATCGACAAATTCAGTTGTAGTTAAAAGCTCTTGCTTTTCTACAACTTCATCCTGTATTATCGGTATCATGGCATAGCCTCCGCCTATTGTAAATAGACCTATTTTAAAAAAGAGCCAAAACAATCTAAAGCTACTCATTTAATCACCCATTTCCGCTATTTCATATAACCTATTACAACTCTATCATTCTTTGCTAAATCTTTTATTATTTCTATATTATAAAAATCTATATTCATGAGTTCTGATACTATTTTTCCTTGATTATGTCCTATCTCAAAACCTAGGATTCCATCTTCTTCAATATAGTTAACACTCTGCTTTATTATCTCTTTATAAAATTTCAACCCATCTTTTCCACCATCTAATGCAATTCTTGGCTCATATTCTGATACTTCTATTTGTAAACTGTCTATCGTTTCAGTCTCAATATAAGGTGGATTAGAAACTATTATATTGTATTTTCTTTTAATATTTTCAAATAAATCACTCTTTATTATATTTACTCTATCATCTACTCTGTTTTTTATCGCATTATGCCTAGCAATTTCTATAGCACTATCCGATATGTCAACAGCATCAACTAAAGAATTAGATAAGTACTTCGCTAAACTTATAGCTATAGCTCCACTTCCTGTACATAGATCAAGTATTCTTATAATTTTTCCCTTATATCTATTTTCAGCTATCTTTATTATATTTTCCACTAAAACCTCTGTATCGGGCCTTGGTATTAAAATTCCTTCTTCCACTTTAAAATCAAGTCCCATAAATTCTTGATTCCCTATTATATATTGAATTGGATAACCTTTAACTCTTTTTTCTAATAATGTATAAAATTCATTAAGCTTTTCATCTGAAATTTCTTCTTCTAGTCTAAAAAAAAGTTCATTCTTATCCATACCTAAAACATAAGCTAGAAGTAATTTTACTTCTAGCATTGGATTATTATATTCTCTTTTTACAAGTCTTTCTATTCCTATTTCTAATGCAGTTTTTATCTTTACCATTTGTCAGCATCCTCATCTTCAACTAATACTAGCTCTAAAGCTTCTATAGCTACTTCAATCTGCTCATCATCCGGCTCTAATGTTGTTGCATATTTCTGTAACATAAGCCCAGGATATGATACCGCTCTTGCAAAAGCACCATCACTTCTACCTATAATCTTATTTATTTCATAAGATATCCCACCAATTACAGGAAATAAAAGTATTCTCGTTATGATTCTAACTATAGGATTTGGCCATCCAAAGAAAGAAAAAACTATTATACTTATAATCATAACCATGAATAAGAAGCTAGTTCCACATCTTGGATGTAGTATTGGATATTTTTTTACATTCTCAACAGTTAATTCTTCTCTATTTTCATAACAATGTATTGTCTTATGCTCTGCTCCATGATATTCAAACGTCCTTCTTATGTCTTTAATCTTTGATATACCTATAAGATAGGCTAAGAATATTATAACCCTTATCAATCCCTCTACTAAATTGAGTAAAATACTATTGTCTATACTCTTTTTAAATAATGAAGTTATTGCCGTAGGTATTATCATGAATATTACAATTGAAGCCATTAGCGAAAATAGAACAGTTAAATAAATATATATATCAGATTTTTCTTTCGGTGCATCCTTATCTTCTAAATCTTCTTCTTCCATTAAATCAGCAGAAAACATCAATGCTTTCGTTCCTATTACCATAGATTCTATAAGTGATTTAACTCCTCTTATGAATGGAAGTTTAAAGAATCTACTCCGACTAAAAAAATTATCTACTATATCAACTTTTTTCTCAATTTCTCCATTCGATTTTCTAACGGCTATTCCTATATTTTCAGGACCTCTCATCATAACGCCCTCAATAATTGCCTGTCCTCCTATGCTAGTCATATGTTTAGCTCTTCTTTTTATCTCCAACGAATCACCTTCTTTCAATAATTATATATATAATATATTTACCCGTAAATACTATAGTCTATCAGTATTTTATAAGATCCCTCATCATTTTTATTTAAATATATAAAAAAGCCGGTTATTTTAATATATTCTCTAATAATTATAAGAATATATATTTTAACCGGCTTAAATGCAATACTATTTCATTCCATATTTTTTCTTGAATTTATCAACACGTCCACCTGCGTCTACGAATTTCTGACGTCCAGTGAAGAAAGGATGACATTCCGAACATATCTCAACTCTTAAATCATCTTTAACAGATCCTGTTTCAAAAGAATTTCCACAAGCGCAACGAACTGTAACCTTTTTATAATCTGGATGAATATTTTTTTTCATTTTTTTCACCTCTTTACTCAGTATTATATATTATACATTTTATTCTAATTTGTTAGTTGTCAACTTGTTAATTTTAACATATAAATAAGACCTTTGCAAATAAAAAATACTGTTTTTATATTTAGATTTAAAATCACCATCAAATACTTTATTTTTTTGAAATTGAATTATTTTGTAAAAACTTTATTATACTACTGAACTTTGGGTATAAAAATATTAAAGGCTAAAAGAAAGAGGTGTAATTTAATGAGAGATTTTATACTAGGTATTATAATTTTAATAGTAGGCTATTTTACCTACAGTAAAATTGTTGAAAGAGTTTTCGAAATAGATCAAGTATCTGAAACGCCTGCTATTAGATTGCAAGATAATGTCGATTATGTTCCTATGAAACCTGCTAAAATCTTTTTAATACAGCTATTGAATATTGCAGGCTTAGGACCAATATTTGGTGCTATACAAGGTGCGCTCTTTGGTCCTGCAGCATTTCTCTGGATAGCTTTTGGTACTATTCTAGCAGGTGGGGTTCATGACTATTTCTCAGGAATGATGAGTCTTAGACATAATGGTAAATCTATATCAGAAATATCTGGAATATATCTTGGTCAGAAAGCTAAGAAAGTTATGAGGGTTTTTTCAGTAGTACTATTAGTTCTTACTGGAACAGTTTTTATGACTGGACCTGCTCAACTTTTGCAGAGCTTAGGTTTGTTTAATATCACTAGTTTAAATATTTGGCTAGCAATTATATTTATCTATTATATACTTGCTACTATAGTGCCGGTAGACAAGATAATAGGAAGAATTTATCCATTATTTGGCGCAACCCTTATAATAATGGCTTTAGGTGTAGGAATTGGACTGGTTGTTCAAGGGTATAAACTACCTGATTTTACTCTACACTCAACTCATCCAAAAGGACTCCCTATATGGGCTATGCTATTTACAACAATAGCTTGTGGAGCCATAAGCGGTTTTCATGCTACTCAATCACCAATGATGGCAAGATGCTTAACTAATGAAAGATATGGAAGACCTATATTCTATGGTGCTATGGTAACTGAAGGAATAATCGCTATGGTATGGGCTGCAGCAGGAATGGCCTTCTTTAATGGAATTCCTGAATTAGGAAGAGTTCTAGATGCTGCTGGTCCGGGAGGAGCAATAAGAGAGATTTCTTTCTCTATAATGGGTTCATTCGGTGGTATATTAGCTATGATAGGAGTAATTATATGTCCTATAACATCGGGTGACACTGCTTTTAGATCAGCGAGATTGACAATAGCTGATGCTTTAGACAGAAGTCAGAGAACTATACAGAGCAGAATTGCTTTTGCAGCACCATTATTCATAATAGCTTTTCTATTGACTAGAATAGATTTTCAAATAATTTGGAGATATTTCGCCTTTTCAAATCAAGCTTTAGCAACTATAGCATTATGGACAGGTTCTTCATTCCTTTCAAGAAATAATAAAGCTCATTGGTTGACTACCCTACCAGCAATATTCATGACTGCTGTATGTTCAACTTATATTTTACAAGCTCCTGAAGGTTTTAGATTGAATACAAGTATTGCATATCCTCTAGGCTTAGCTATTGCTATTATTATTTCTATTATGATGTTAATACTTTTAAAGAAACAAAAAGGTGTTAAAGTTGTAGATCAAAAAAGAAGGGTCGATTCAATTAATTAAATATATTATTTATATAAATAAGAACTCTGCAAGGAAAGTAATAATTCCCTGCAGAGTTCTTAATTTTTCTTTGTAATTTTCATAATATCTTTAAATATCATTATTAACAATAGTAATATTCCTATATAACCATTTATTACATATACATAATTTATCAGTTGATCAAATTCTAGTTTTAACCCTATTATTATAGCAATAGTTCCTAGAACTATGGTTATTACTTTAAATTTAGTCGTTTTCTCTTCGCTAAATCTAGATGATACAGTCCATAAAAGTGGAACTGATGTCGTATAAATCCCTAAAAATATTATTATAGAAAAAATATTAGCTAATATATGATGCAAGTCTTCCGCCAATAAAAGCGAAGGAATTTGACTTCCCGCAATATCATCAAGCTTAAACATCAATGCTGCAGACATCAAAAGCACCGCTAAAGAGAATCCTCCTGCGCCTGCTTCAGCCCCTATTCTGGCTTCTCTTCTACTTCTTGAAGTCTTTCCTACTTGAGATAAAAATGCCGCTAACCACAACATACAAAATCCTACGTATGAACCTGCTGCTAAAAACCAATTTGCAGATGCTCTATGTATCTTTTTAGCATCAACTAAATCATTTGCTTTCATAGTTATATCAGCTATATCTACTTGATTCCAATTCTGAGCTATTGTAATTACACTGACTAATATAGATAAGACGACTATAATAGGTCCTATCTTTCCTATCACCTCTACAATTTTATTCAATCCAAATATCACAGTAATTATGGCTAATATACCTAATAAACTACCACCAAGATAATTAGACCAATTATAATGCTGCACTCCTATCGCTGATGCTCCTGCTACCATGACTATAACAGATAAGAACAAAAAGAATATTGAAAAATAGTCATAGAATTTACCTAAATAAGGTCCACAATAGTATGAAAAAATATCATTACCTTTTTCGAATTGTTCTTTATGTCCCACCATAATAAAACTTCTTCCTACATATGTCAAAAGCAGGAAAATAGCCAAGACCCCTAAGAATCCATATATACCATAGGAAGCAAAATATTGCATGACTTCCTGACCCGTCGCAAATCCAGACCCTATCAATAATGCGATAAATGCTCCAGCGATATTCAACACTTTGCCAAACTGTATCTCTTCTTTTTTAGAGCTCTTCTCGATATTCATATTATCACATCCTAATATTTAGAAATACAGTGCATATCTCTTAGATATACACTGTATTATAATTTTTAGAAAAGTGTTGGTTCTTCCACTTTAGTAGTTAATGCTTTCATAACTCTATCCACTAAATCTGTCCTCAATCTATCTTCCTTTTCCGCTTCTAGTCCAGGATTTCCTACAGGATATGGTATTGCTACTGTAGGTACTATTCTATTAGCTCCAACAGATTGAGATATTGTAGTTATTGTAGCCATATGAACTATTGGTATCCCATATCTTTCTATTTCTTTTACCATCGTTGCACCGCAACGTGTACAGGTACCTCAAGTTGATGTCAATATAACACCATCTACTCCAGCTTCTTTTAACTCTTTACCTATCTCTTTTCCAAATTTCATTGCATTTCCAACAGATGTTCCTGTACCTGTTGTAGTATAGAAATAATCGTATACCTTACCAATTTTATTCTCTTTTTCTAATTCCTTTAATTTATCTAAAGGTGCAACTCTATCTGGAAATTCATTTGCATATACAGGGTCATAACCTCCGTGTATAGTACAGTATTCACCTTTTAACTCATCAATCGATGATATATCATATTTGCCCCATTTTTGAGCTGATGCAGATTGTATCCTATCCGGATTTCCTTCTGGTACTATTCCTCCTGATGTCACTAATGCAATAGTTGCTTTTGAAATATCTTTAATAGGCTCTGCTGGTTCTACCTTATCAAAAACAGGCATCGGTAATTCAGTTTCAAACTCCTCATCATTTAATCTCTTCATCAGCATATCAATCGCTCTTAAAGATCCTCTTTTCTCCACTAAAACAGTAAGTCTCTTCCCTTGAGCAAAATATCCATCAGTCTTTGGCTTAATTTCTTCTCCATTAAGTATTTTTTTTACTAATTCACTCATAGGTTTTATAGTCTTTCTCATAGATGCTGCTGAATGACCTGCCGGTATAACGTATGCCGCTTTTTTAGCTATTTCAAGTCCTGGATTTTCTTCAAACATCGAAGTTACAACTGGAATATCATAATTCTCTTCTACAAATTTAGCTAAATTCGCACAAGCCATACCATATCTTCCTGCATTGAAAGCAGGTCCAGCTACAATTATATCTGGTTTCACTCTATCTAAAGTTTCTTTTATAAATTTAAGAGTTTCCTCTAAATGCTCATTAAAATAATTATCTCCACATATTAATGTTCCGATAACTTCTCCTTCGTCCCCTATAGTTTGATCAAATGCCATTGCTGGTCCAATTTTTTCTTCCTTATACAAAGGCTCTATATCTGCTTTATCTTCTCCGCCAATTTGACCGAAAAATTGGTTAACATAGTATAATATATTTTTACTCATAATATCTTCCTCCTCTCTAATATAGTTCAACAGAAGCATTATGGAATCCAATTTCTGATGTAGAACCTATTACTGCATTTAATTCACATTTCATAGTTCCATCTTCTGGATTATAGGCTCCTGCCCAACCTCCTGCTAGATTTGCAATTGCCTCTGAATCTCCAATAACTTTATCTGCTTTTTCTAACTCCACTACATGAGATACATTACCTGTAGATACAACTGCTACGGCTTCTGAGGCAGTATCAGTAAGTGGTTGACTCTCTCCATCTCTTCCTGAGCACTCATCAGTAATTAAAACCGTCTTTATTCCTTCTTTTTCTAATCTCGAACATATCATTACTAGGTCAGAATCTGGATTCCCATATCCTTCCTCACTCACTATAACTCCATCTGCTCCAAGTAATTTACAAAGCTTTGCTGTATAGTCACAAGTTCTAAACTTTCCATCTAATGTTGTAAGTTCTGGTGTCAATACAACTCCTAAGAAGTTAATATCTTTTCCATGTCTTTCATATAGATCTAGAATTACTAAATTATTTTGATGTTGATAAGTAGTTATCTTATCGCAAGCTGCAACACAGTTTCCACTTATAACAGCATTGTCTAATTCTTCGTTTGGATGTATTAATGTAGGTAATATCTGTCCAGAATTCACACCATAAATATATCCATCATGAAGTAACCCTTGAGATATTAGCATCTCAACATAGACAATTTTAGGTAGATCTTTATACTTCTCTGTCTCCTCTGCATTAGTTCCAATCTCGTAATTTAAAACTTCATCAGGTTCTATATCTCTTCCTGCTTCTCCTATTATTTCTGATGCTCTAAGGCCTGCGATTCTTACAGCCTCTTCATGCTCATGAGGATTAAGACCATCTTCTACAGATATATCTACAACTATATTATATGTCTTAGAAAAAGGCGTCCACTTAGCTCCTTCTCCCCACATATCTATTACTCCTTCTTGGAATCCAACAATATCTCCAATAGTAACTACTGCTGCGCCACTTAATACATTGACCTTACCGTCTCCACAAGGCTCTACATCCGATGTAACTCCAGGGAATCCACTTCCTTTGCCTTCTATTTTTACTCTTGGCTCAATAACGTCTTTAACTGGTATAATTCTAGTTTTCTCTCCAGGCTTAGCAATATCAACTTTTATATCTTTAACACCTGGAATCTCTTTTAGTCCTGAAATTATCTTTTCTTTATCGATAAATAATTTCCCATTCTCAACTTTCATTTCATTGCCAAAATCGAGATCAGAAATTTTTATCTTTCTTAATTCTAATTTCAATACCTTCACCTCCGAATTTAACTCTTCAAATTTTTTATTTCTTTAAATACTGCTTTTAGAAGCTCAATATCAATTTTTTCATAATCATCCTCATTAGAATAGTCAATATTTCTGTTCTGCATAGTATTCTTATATTTTTCAATACTTGACTCTATAATTGATATAGATCGCAGGTCTAATTGACAGTTATTATCACTGACGACTATTGATTTTACAGGTGAAAAAAACATCCTAATACTAGCTCCTAATGGATGAGATATAAGTTTATATCCCAGTTGAACCTTATCTCTGACTTTATAAAGTACATCGATAAAATCACCATCAACATATTCAAATTCACATTCGAATATATTTTCTTCTTTCAAATTCCTATTATTACTGATTATAATTACCATTCTCACCCTCTCATCGAAATATCAAATTTTTATTTGTAATATTGTACTTTTTACCCATGTATATACTATTTATTCATATATTTTAAAAAAAATATAAAAATTTTATAAAAATATATCTTTAATATTATTAAATTCTTCAGCTAATTAATAGTAAAAGTAAAGATATATTATCTTGATAATATATAAAAAAAAGACAGATGAGATATATCTCATCTGTCTTTCATAACTCTCATAATAAATATTTAAATCTCTATAAACTATCTGGAAAATCTTCTCTAAATTTAGCAACTAATTTTTCTTGCCAATCAGTTTTTGCCTTTAACTTTCCTAAGAAAAATCTTAGAGTACTAGGCTCATCAACAAACTCTAATCCACCTACTAAATCTCTGTTTTCATATAGCCATATTATTCTATCTATAACGTATTTTACTTGAGATAATGTAAATACTCTTCTTGGTAATGCCATTCTAAGAAGTTCCATATTTGATAGATGCTCTGAACCATCTTCATTTCTCTCTTCTGAAAGAGTTCCTCTTTCCATCCCTCTAGCTCCACTTGCAATATAAAGTGCTGAGGCTAATGCTCCTGCTGGATATTCTTCTTGTGGAACATGAGGTAAGAATTTCATAGCATCTATATGGCAACCAAGTCCTCCTGCTGGAGTTACTACTGGTACACCTGCCTTTAACAATTCATCTGTCATGTATTTAATAAATTGAGGTGCCTGTGATATATTATCAAAATCCATAGTTTCTTCTAAACCAACAGCTATAGCTTCCATCTCTCTTACAGACATACCGCCATAAGTTAAAAATCCTTCGTATAATGTAAGAAGTTCTCTTGAAGCCATAAAATGATCTAGATCATTACTGCAAATTCCTCCTCCTCTTGCATTCCCAAGCTTTCTTGCTGAGAAGTATATTAAATGACAGCAATCCGATACCTCTTTAGTTATCTCTTTTATACTCATATCTTTACATGCTTCTTCTCTAATTTTCATAAAATAAAGATTGTCTCCTAAAAGACTCGCATCCATTATGAGCATTATATTATGCTTATCACATATTGCTCTAACATCTTTTAAATTTTGTAAAGAAAAAGGTTGTCCACCAATTAAATTTGTACCAGCTTCCATTCTAACGAAAGCTATTTTTTCTGCACCTTTTTCTTTTATTGTATTTTCTAAAATATCTAAATCCATATTACCCTTAAATGGTAGATCACTTTCTACTTTAAGTGATTCTTCTGAAATAGCCTCTACTAGATCTCCACCATTTAATGCTATATGAGCTTTAGTCGTAGTGAAATGGTAATTAGTTATAACTGTCTGTCCCTCTTCAACGAATGCTTGAGATATTATATTTTCACAAGCTCTTCCTTGATGAGTTGGAAGAAAGTATTTTGTACCGAATAAATCCTGTACAACCTTTTCAAGTCTTGTAAAAGTTTCACTACCAGCATAACTATCATCAGCAATTAGCATTGCAGACTGCTGTCTATCACTCATAGCATTTACTCCACTATCAGTGAGCATATCCATATAAACATCTCTATTTTTAAGTAAAAATGTATTATTCCCTGCTTCTATCATCTTTTCTAATCTTTCTTCAATAGGTAGAAGATATAGCTTTTGAACTATCCTAACTTTATGCAATTCCAATGGCACATTATCACCATTATAAAACTTAACTTCTGTCATTTTAAATCCTCCAAAAATAATCAATTTAATTTTTCCAATACTTAATATATCTACATTATACATTAGATTATATTGAGTTACTACTAAAACCAAAAACTTCTATAAATATAAAAGGTTAAAAGAATATTCTGCTTGCAAAATAAGTAAAGCAAAATAGTACAAACGACATTATAGTAGCTGAAATAAATATATTCTTTCCTTTTTCAACAATTACTTTAAAATTAACGCTCATACCAAGTGCTGCCATGGCCATTCCTAAGAAAATATATGCAGATGATGTTAAATTCGCTAATAGATTTTCTGAAAAATTTGCGAAAGTTCCAATAGCTGATGTTAACAAAAATCCTACCATAAACCAAGGAATTGGTAATTTTGCTTTATCGTAAATATCTTTATTGTTTTTCTTTTGATAATATAAACCTACTATAAATGCAACTGGAGCTAATAATAATACTCTAGATAATTTCGTAATTATAGCAATATCAAGTGAAGTAGACCCTGCTGATCCTCCTGCAGCTACAGCATGTGCAATTTCATGAAGAGATGCCCCTGCCATAACTCCAAATTGTACATCTGTAAGTCCAAGAAAAGGTCTTAAAGCTACTTCTAAGAGTGTAAAAAATGTTCCTAAAATACATACAACTGCTACAGCAAGTACAGAATCTTCTGTCTTTGCCTTTATTTGAGGAGATACTCCCATAACTGCTGCAGCACCACATATTCCACAGCCACATGATGCCAGAATTGCCAATTCAGAATCTACTTTTAATTTTCTTGCAATCAAGTAAATACCAAAAATCATTATTAAAACTACAACTATCGCTAATGATATAGTTTTTATTCCTGATTCTGCTAAAGTTTTTAGATTTAATTTAAAGCCTAAAAGTATGATTCCAAGTCTTAGAAACTTATTTGATATAAATCCTGTTCCTCGCCATGCTGAATCAACAATATTTCTATTCAATTGATATATCATACCTATTAATAATGCTATTACCATAGCTCCTATTATATTCAGTCCAGGTAATTTTGATGCGTATTTACCTATAATTGATGCTAGTAAAGTTACAAATATTGCAATCCAAAAGCTTTTAGTCTTAAATATTGAATAATCCAATATGCATCCCTCCTATCTGAATCCACATTTATATTATACTATTTTGAACCTAAAGAGAATATATTTTTACGAAAAAATAAGAGACTCCACAAATTAATGCAGAGTCTTTACTATTTAAAATTCAATTTATATTTTATCTCTTCTATGAATTCCTTATTATTATCTGTATTAGTTAATTCCTCTAGAATAAATTCTGTAGCTTCATTTTTGTTTCCACCTAGGGCTCTTCTAATCTTCCATGAAATTTCTAATTCATCTTCAGATAATAGCAAATCTTCTTTTCTAGTTCCCGATTTAAATATATCTAATGCCGGGAATATTCTTTTTTCAGATAGATCTCTACTCAGATGAATTTCCATATTACCAGTTCCTTTAAATTCTTCATATATCATATCATCCATCCTACTCCCAGTTTCTACTAAAGCTGTAGCCAATATAGTTAAACTGCCTCCATTTTCTATATTTCTTGCTGCTCCAAAAAATCTCTTTGGCTTATGGAGTGCTCCTGGATCTAAGCCTCCAGATAGAGTTCTGCCAGTTGGTGGAATAGTAACATTATAAGCTCTAGCTAATCTAGTAATACTATCTAAAAGTATAACTACATCTTCTCCTAATTCAACCATTCTTTTTGCTCTCTCAAGAACCATTTCAGAAACTTTGGTATGTTGTCTAGGCAATTCATCGAATGTAGAAGCAATTATATCAGCATTTACTGAACGCTGCATATCTGTTACTTCTTCAGGTCTTTCATCTATTAATAATACCATTATCTTAACATTAGGATTATTTTTATTTATACTATTCGCTATATCCTTAAGTAATGTGGTTTTTCCAGTCTTAGGTGGAGCCACTATAAGACCTCTTTGCCCTTTTCCTAAAGGAGATATTATATCTATAGCTCTGGTACATATATTTTTAGATTCAGTCTCAAGATCTAATCTTTCTTCTGGATATATTGGAATAAGATTGTCAAAATGAGGTCTTTGTCTTATTTTTTCTGGATCTAACCCATTAACCGCTTGAATTCTCAAAAGCGCATTGAATTTTTCTCCTTCTTTTGCTTGTTTAGTGAGCCCTGAAACTATATCTCCAGTTCTTAAATTAAATTTTCTTATCTGTGACATTGCAACATAGACATCATCATCACCACTTAGATAACTGCCTCTTCTTAAAAAACCATATCCTTCAACTATCTCTAAAACACCTGAAACGGTTAATTTATCTTTACTATGAATAATATCTAGTGGATCGCTTATACCGCTAATATTATCTTCTGACTTAGCCTCTATATCAGTCTTAACTGATTTATCTTCCGTCTTTTTAGCGTTCTTTTCATTTAAAGTATCTATAATAGCCTGAATTAAATCTGCTTTTTTATAAGTAGTAACGCTTTTTACTCCTACTGTCTTTGCTATTTCTCTTAAATCTAATAAACTTTTTTTACTAAAATCTTCACTCATATCCTTTGCTAATTAGCGGCTCCCCCCTTTCATATATTATCTGAAATTTATATCTCTAATAAGCGTAATGTGGCTTTTGATCGAATTTATGAACTGCTTCTATAAATCTAACCGTACCAGTTTCGCTTCTTGTAACCATAGTATGTGTAATTGCTCTATCTCTAGAAACGTATTTTACACCCTTTAATATATCTCCATCAGATATTCCTGTAGCTGCAAAAAACACTTTATTCCCTTTGACTAGATCATCCATATTTAACTTAGCCTCTACATTTTCAATTCCCATTTCTCTACATCTATCGAATTCTGATTGTGTTTGAGGCACTAGTCTTCCTTGAAATTCTCCTCCTAAACATTTTATAGCTGCCGCAGTTATAACTCCTTCAGGAGCTCCACCGCTTCCTAACATCATATCTACTCCAGAATCCTCAAAACAAGTTGCTATAGCAATTGCAACATCACCTTCTCCAAAGAGTTTGATTCTTGCACCTGCCTCTCTTATTTCTTCTACAATCTTCTTATGTCTATCTCTATCTAATACTGCAACCGTTATATCTTCTAATCTCTTATCTAATGCTTTAGATAAGATTTCTAGATTTTCCTGAATAGGCTTATCTAAATCTACTAATCCTTTGACTTTCGGTCCAGCTGCAATCTTATACATATACATATCTGGAGCATGTAATAAACAGCCTCTTGGCGCTACTGCTAATATAGATATAGCATTAGGAAGTCCTTTAGATGTTGCCGTAGTACCATCTATAGGATCTACTGCGATATCAACTTCTAAGCTATCTTCTTTTCTCAATCCTACTTCTTCCCCTATATATAGCATAGGTGCTTCATCCATCTCACCTTCACCAATAACTACTACTCCATTTATATCTATAGTATCAAACATTTTTCTCATTCCACTTACAGCTTCTCCATCAGCAAGATTCTTGTCACCTTTTCCTAAATGTTTAGAAGCTCCTAATGCTGCTGCCTCTGTAACTCTTGCAAGATTAAGCGCTAGATTTCTATCCATATAATCATCTCCTGTACAAATTTATTTAATTATATTTTATTTGATCTTACTTCATTTTTTCCCAGTCTTTCATAAATGATTCTAACCCTCTATCAGTCATAGGATGCTTTACCATAGTCAGTAAAACTTTATAAGGAATTGTAGCAATATCTGCCCCTGCTAGAGCTGAATCAATAACATGCATAGGTGTTCTTATACTCGCAGATATTATTTTAGTTTCTATGCCATGAATATCAAATATCTGGGCTATTTCTGAAACCAAATTTATTCCACTATTACCTAAATCATCCATTCTTCCTACAAAAGGACTTATATAAGTCGCTCCCGCTCTTGCTGCTAATAATGCCTGATTTGCTGAAAATACTAAGGTTACATTAGTTTTAATTCCTTTAGAAGCTAAGATCTTCAAAGCTTTTAATCCTTCGATATTCATAGGAATTTTTATAACTATATTTTCATTTATCTTAGCTAATTCTAAACCTTCTTCAACCATTTCTTCACAGGATAGTCCTGTTACTTCTGCAGATATCGGTCCACTAACTATCGATGCTATCTCTTCTATAACTCCTCTAAAATCTTTATCTGTCTCTTTTACTATAAGTGAGGGATTCGTAGTAACTCCATCAAGAACTCCCCATTCATTTATTTCTCTAATCTCATCTATATTAGCGGTATCTATGAATATTCTCATTCGTTTTCACTCCCATATGAATTGTGATTTTAAAATTATCAATAATTTCTCTAAAAGATTGATAAAATCATAAATTGAACTACTTTTTTGTAGAATTTTATTCTGTAAAAAAGTTAAAACAATCTAAAATGAAATGTCCTAAATATAATAGATATTTATAATAATGAATCCATCATATATTTATAGATTACATTATATCACAGTTCCATAATTTTTATAATTAAATAATTAGAATATATTTAAGCCTATTATGGTATAATTGTTTTTATATATAAAAAAGAAGGTGCTTTATTTGAAAAAAATCATAGAGTTATATAAACTTGATTGGCAGCGTATATTTAAAAACAGAATAGCTTTGTTTTTAATACTTGCTCTTACCTTTATTCCTTCACTATATGCTTGGTTCAATATTGCAGCACTTTGGGATCCCTATTCAAATACTAATGAACTAAAAGTCGCGGTATATAGTGATGACCAAAAACAAATAATTAAGAATAAAGATGTTCAAATAGGAAAGACTATTATAAATGAACTCCATAATAATAAGAATATGGAATGGGTATTTTTAAACAGCAAGGAAGATTTAACTGAGGGTGTAAAAAAAGGAGATTATTATGCTGGTATCTATATACCTCGTACTTTTTCTAAAGATATTCTAAGTTTTAAAGATGGCAATATTAAAAAGCCTAAAATAGAATATTACTCTAATGAAAAAATAAATGCTATTGCTCCTAAAATAACTGATAAGGCAACAGATGCAGTAGTAGAAGCTATATCTCAGAACTTTATAGATACTGTAACAAAGACAGTTTTTAGTGAGATGAATAGAATGGGTATAGATGTTGAAAATAATATTCCTATGATAAGGAAGGCTAAATCTTTAGTATTCTCTTTAGAAGATAATGAAGATTTGATAAATGAATATATATATGAAATCGAAAAGCTGAATGATAAACTTCCAGAAATAGAAAATAAATTAGAACAGGCAAATGCTATAGTTAAACTATTTCCTGAAATTAACTCCGCTAGCAAGAAGCTAGTAACTATAAACTATAGAATGGACGATTTTGATAGAATAGGAGACTTGCTGACTAAATTAAGTGAAAATAGAGATGATTTTAAAGCTATAAATAAGGATATGGATATATTTTCATCAAAACTTGACTCCCTAGATACTACACTCTCAAATATTATCGTACAAGCAGATGATTCTATAGATTTTATAGCTGAAATCCAAAAATCTTTGCAATCTTTCCAAGACAATTCATCTAAAATTGATTCTACAATAACAGATATGACAAAATTCAATAATGATTTGAAATCTGCTTTTAGTACTATCAATAGTTCGGTGAATTCAAGTCTAGGAAGTATAGATATATTAACGAATTCAATTATCAGCAATATGGAATATACCGTTGAAAAATTAGAAGATCCGTATTTTACTGAAAGCGATAAGAATACAGTTAGAAGACTCTTGAGATCGATAAATGAAAATTCTAAAAGAAATATGAAAACATTATCGAATCTAAAAAATGTACTACTTAAGATTCAAGAACTATCTGGAATTTCTAACCTCTTTCAGAGTTCAATAAGCTATATAGACAATATCTATACGACTTTAGATTCATTAGTCAATCTAAATACAAAGTTATTAGAAGATCCTATAGATATTCCAATAGATAGTATAAAAACAAATATAAATATCTATAAGAATGGTATTGAAGAATTAAAGAATAATATCAATTCCTTGAAAAACTCAAATTTAGAGTCAAGTATGGAAAATGCTTTAAACAATATAAACGAAGTTCTTTCTTCGTCTTCAGATAGTTTAAACTCTATTAGAAATATGAGCCCAAAACTATATGGACTACTAGGTAGTACTAAAGATTCTCTCTCTGATTCTAAGGATGTATTATACGGCTACAAGGACAGTATTCCAACTATACAAAGAAATATAAGTGGCTTAGCCGATCTACTCAGTATCGGAATAGAGAGTATGAACTTCGGTATAGATAAGGCAATTTATTTCTATAATAAGGAATTTCCTGAGTTAAAATCTAAAATTAATACTGTATCTGATTTTGCGCAGTTTGAATTGCCAATTATACAGTCTGAATTAGAAAAGGAAATTGTAAATATAAATAGTGCTTTTCCAAAAATGAAAAGTGCGGTAAATTCTGCTTCTGAATTCATAGAACAAGATTATCCAAAACTAAAAGAAGCTAATAGTAAAATAGCCGATATAATAAGAAAAAATGAAAATGATATAGATGTACAAGAAGCTTTTAAAGTTCTAAAAGCAGATGCTAAGAAAGAAGGAGATTTCTTTGCAAAACCTATAGAAATAAAGAAGATGCCTATGTATCATATACCGAATTATGGTTCAGCATCATCACCTTTCTATACGACTCTATGTCTCTGGGTTGGTGGTTTGTTATTATCTAGTATGGTAACTACTAAATTTTACTTGGATAAAGATAAAGAAGGCGTTTATAGCTCTAAAGATACCTTCTTTGCAAGATTATTTACTTTTCTAACTATAGGGATATTTCAAGCGATTATAGTTTCAATAGGTAATATTGTAATTTTGGGAACTTATGTAGCTAATCCTATAGTATTTATATTATCCTCAATATTTCTATCACTTGTATTTATGAGCATAATATATACATTAGTATATTTATTTGATAATCTTGGAAAAGGTATTGCTATAATAATATTAGTTCTGTCAATATCAGGTGGTGGTGGAAACTTTCCTATTGAATTATCTGGAAAGTTTTTCAAAATAATAAACCCAATTCTACCATTTACTCATGCTGTCAATCTTTTAAGAGAGGCAGTTGGTGGAGTTTATGCTGTAAATTATATAAAGTATTTCTTCATACTTCTAGCTTTTGCACTCCTATTCTTAATTCCTGGAGTCCTATTTCATAAAACTATATCTAGAAAATTCGAAAAAATCAGTGAAGAAGCAAATAAATCGCATATATTTCATTAAAAAAATTGCTAATATTATATACCCCCTAAATCCGCAGATAGCTTTAGGGGGTATTTGTATATCAAAATATAAATTTGAATTCAGTTAGAGAGATGAAGGTGATTTTAGAAGAAGCTTTCCTTCAAATAAATATGGAATAAAAGAAAAACTAAGCGACCTTTCACCGATTCAATATTGGTTATAGGCCGCATAGCAAAATTTAATATTTTTATTCGTATTCATGAGTTCGAATCATTTTATATAGATGGAACACATACTTTAGCGATTCTAACAGAACCTTCATAAACATCTTCTACTTTGGCTTCTATATCGTATAGATCGCCTAAAGTCTCTGAAGTTACTACTTCATCCGGTGTTCCAATTTTATAATAACCATCTCTTCCAATTGCTAAAACTTTATTAGAAGCTATGAACGTATGATCTGGAAAATGTGATGTCATTATTATTCCTTTTCCATTTTCACTTAAACCTTTTACTATTTTCATTATTTTAACTTGATTTCCAAAATCTAAATTAGATGTAGGTTCATCCATGACTAAGAATTGACTCTGCTGAGCAAGTGCTCTAGCAATTAAAACCATTTGTCTCTCTCCACCACTGATCTCCGTATATATTTCATCTTTCAAATAAGATATACCCACTAAATCTATTGCCTCTTCAGATATCTTTGCATCTTCTTTGTTTTGTCCCCCAAAATTAGACATATGTGGAGTTCTACCCATACTAACAACATCTAATACTTTAAAGGGAAAAGGAGGTACATGTGCTTGTGGCACATAAGCTATGAGTTTAGCGAGCTCTTTTCTCGAAATGGACCCCATATCTCTGCCGTCAATATCTATACTTCCTCCCATCTTATCTAATAAGCCTAATATGGTCTTAAATAGAGTTGTTTTTCCAACACCATTAGGACCTAGTATACATAAACTATCTCCTAATTTTAATTCTAGATTTATATTTTTCAATATAGTTTTTTTATCATATCCGCATTCTAAATCCCTAACTTCTATCTTCATAAAACTACCATCCTTTCCTTGCTCTCATAAGTAAATATATGAAGAAAGGTGCTCCTACTATAGCTGTTAATATGCCTAGAGGTATTTCAATTTTAGCCATGGTTCTAGCAAGATTATCTACTATTAATAAGTAAGTCCCTCCCATAAGTGCCGAAGCTGGTATTAAATATTTAAAATTCGGTCCAAAGACCATTCTAGCAAGATGCGGTACTACTAAACCTACCCATCCTATTAAACCACATCTTGAAACGGATGCAGATGTTAATAATGTAGATGCTAATATAACGGCAATTCTAACTCTATCTGTATTTATTCCTAATGTCTTTGCTTCTTCCTCTCCAAAGGACATTACGTTCATCTTCCATCTCATCACAAATAATATGGAAAATCCTATTATAAATGGAATTAATATAGCAAGTATATCAGATAGTCTTACTGAGGATAAACTACCCATAAGCCAAAAAGTTATTGCAGGTAGTTTTTCGTCAGGATCTGCTACATATTTAGTTAATGATATGAAAGCTTGAAAAAGACTCCCAACGAGCATTCCTCCAAGAATTAAGAGAAATATAGTATCCGTACTTCTTCCGAATCTCGAACTTATAAAGTAAGTGAGAAATACTGCAATTAAACCGAAGCTAAAAGAAATTATCTGTATAGAAATTTGATTGAAAGATAATAGTATTCCTAAAGCTGCTCCGAAACCAGCACCTGCAGAAGCTCCTAATATATCAGGAGAGACCATGGGATTTTTAAACATTCCTTGATAAGCTGCTCCTGATACTGAAAGTGAAGCTCCTACAAAAATGGCTACAATAACTCTTGGGATTCTAATATTAAAAATAACCGTATCTATTGTATCTTCTATCTGATAATTTCTTCCTAAGAATTTATTCCCTATTAGCTGAAAGAATTCAGTCAGACTTACAGAATATCTTCCTATATTAATCGAAATAAAGAATAAGATTATTGGAATAATCGCTATAATAATATATTTAAGACCTAAACTTTTTTTATCTATCTTTACCATATATATCCTCCTCTTTTAATTTTATCTGCTTTATATTATCCATAACTTTCATCGGAATTATATCTCTATTATCATAATTTACTTCAAAAACTAATGTATCT
>JAUNVB010000009.1:30014-32279 GCA_030537835.1 Andreesenia angusta
CCATTTATCTGATTAGCATAGTTCATTTCAAATCTTATATCTTCTAATGCTTTCTTCTCTTCTTCATCTAGATTTAGTACCTCTTCAGGCCTCTTTATATCTTCTAATGCTTTATAACCAGATTTAGAGTTTTCATCGGATTCAATCAATTTAAATTTTTCCAATAATTCTAGATCTTCTTTTCTTGACTCTGGAAACTTAAGTCCTATATTTTCAAGAACACGCTTCTTCTCTTCAATGACTTGAGGTAAACTCTCATCTTTTCCTAAGTTTGCTTCTAATAACTCTTTTTTTAAATCTCTAGCATCAGATTCTATCTGATTCAAATATAATATATAAGCATAGGTCTTATAACTCGTATCTGGAAGATATCTAGTCCATAGATGTTTTCCAATATTTATCGGTATTTTAACCTTCATCTTCTCACCTCATAATTCAAATTTTAACTGCTTCTAGTATATCAAAAACTGAATAGTTTTTAAAGTTCGATATCGTTTCCATTATTTCTCATACTTTTGCTTTCTCTTTTCTATATTTTTTTGAGTTTGAAGCTTAATAAATTTAAGAAAATATACTCTTATAAGTGCCATAGTTGGAACTGATAATATCATTCCTATTGGCCCAAAATATCCTCCTCCAATAGTTATTGCAAGAATTATTAAAAATGGATTTAGTCCAACTTTATTCCCAACTAGTTTAGGATCTAAAAACCATGCATCAAATTGTTGCAATAAAAACAAGAATACTAAAGAAGATATTGCCAATTTTGAACTATAGAATAAGTGAATAGATGATGTAATTACCATTCCTACAAACGGTCCAAAATAAGGTATCATATTAGTAATAGCTACTATAAGTGCAAATAAAAATGCAAATGGTGATTTTATCATTATAAATCCTAGGAGTGCAATGCTTCCAATTATTATTGAATCTACTGCTTTCACACCAATATATCTGCCTATCATATCATCTACTGTATTTAAAAAATCAAAGAAATTATGAGTTCTTTTTCTACCAAATAGTCTTAATATAGTTACTTTGAAAAATGCTTTAAAATTTTCTTTATACAATAGTATATAGATAGCTATTAAAAAGCCTATTCCCCATTTAACTATTTGGTAAGTTAAACTTAATGTTATCTTAAATATATATGCAGATATATACTGTATTGAATTCGTTATTTTATCTATAATTGATTCACTAAACATTTCAGAAATACTATAAGAGGAAATTCCTATAAATTCTTCAATAGGCTTCAATCTTTCATCTTGTATGATATTTAATAAGAACCTTTTTAAATCATCATATATACCAGGTAGGCTTTTTGAAAACTCATATATATTATTTCCTAATTTTGGTATAAGATAGTTTATTATAATAATAAATATTGCTATCAATATTGCATATACAGATGCTATGCTGAGTATTCTTTTCTCACCATATATCTTATCGAAAAAACTAACTATAGGACTTAATATATATGCTATTATAAATGCATATATGAATGGCATTATTAATCCAATGAATTTCTCTATACCATGATAAATTTCTATATAATTATCCGAAACCTTCCATAAAATAATGGTAAGAGCTATTACTATGAGTAAAGATGCATTCGATTTTATCTCATTTAGAATTTTCAATTTTCTTTGTCCTTTCTATAGATTTAGAATATATGAATTCTCTTTTTAATTCTATCATATCTATTTTTCATTAGCTAGATAATCATCCTTTTGTTTGATATAATATACTATATTATTGATCAGAGAGGATGTTTTTATTGAGTAGAGACTTAGCTATAAGCTTTTTTAAAGAAGCAAGAGAATATAGAATGCAAGGAAATTATGATTTAGCGAAGGATTCAATGACTAGGGCTATTTCTTATGATCCTACATGTGCAGAAATATTTTATGAGAATGGAAAATTAAATTTTCAATTACAAAATTATATAACATCGATAAATTCATATATGGCATTTACACATTTAAGATTGAATGATAGGGTTAAACAATTGAAAGGAGAATTAGAATTTCCAGATAGAGAAGAATCCGAAGAATTCTATAATAATTTGCCTGAAGATGTGAAAAAAATCCTTCCAAACAAAGCTGCTTCTTATATATTAGAAGATGGTGATATATGTAATCATATTGCCCATAGCTATATTGCTAGTCAAAATATCGAAGATGAAGAGATTGAAAAGCATATGAGAGTATATCATGCTACTCTAATAAGTTATTTAGTAACAGATATGACTTTAGATCAGTT
>JAUNVB010000009.1:32379-48072 GCA_030537835.1 Andreesenia angusta
TATATCATGCTACTCTAATAAGTTATTTAGTAACAGATATGACTTTAGATCAGTTCAACGTGGACTATAATGAGTTTAAAAAAATGAATGAAGAAATATTTATTCCTAACGGAAGAGTGCTTCTATTAGAAAATATTGATTGGAATCAGATTGAAAGTAATGATGTATTAGAAATATACTTCAAATAACTCTAAAAAAAGACAATGCCCTTTAAGGTCATTGTCTTTTCTATTTAGTTTAAAACTTTAAAATAATCTCCTATATCATCTCTATTATAACTAATATCTGGATCCATATGACTTAGAATAGATGTTGTTCCCTGAGAATCAAATTTTACAGACTCTATAGTTGGAAATTCAGTAAGAGTATAAACTATAGATGATACAAATGCAGACTCTCCTGCTGTTCCTATTCCACCCTGTCCAGAGTTAGTATATTTAACAGTAGCTATACCATTATCTATACTTATCCCATTAAAGCTCACTTCTTTTGGTATAGGAGAAATATATCCTTCTATACTATCATCTTTCAGTGCTTGAAGTGCTGCTGTTGCAACTTTTTTATCATCCACTTTTACTGGCTTAACAAATTTCTTTAATGTTGTGAGGTTATCATCTACTAGATAGATCTTTGCTTCTGTTAAATAATTCTTATTTGAAGATTCATCATCCTTAGATTTTTCTTTATTTATTTCAACATCTTTATCTTCTTTATCTTCAACTTCATCTTTTGAATCTTCTTTCTTTATATCTACTAATGGTTTATCTTCTTCTAAATCCTCTTTATCCGCTGGAATATCTTGTGATTCCTGAACAGTCGAATCATTTTTTACTACTGGTTCTTCTTCACTACAACCAATTATACTCATTATTACAGTCGTTGATAATATCAACAAACTCATTATCTTTTTCATAAAAACCTCCTAATATTTAGATAAATTTATATCTTAATATCTATTTTATTATATAAAAAATCTAATTCAAGTATAATTAAGTTAAATTTTCGTTACCTATATGTCATAATGTCTTCTATAACGATAAAAACAAGATAATCTATTATTCTTTTGAGCTTATACTTAATTTTCCATAGGCATAAGCAGATTAACATCGAATTCATCTTCAAAATATTCTACAGATTTCTCATTCTCTGCAGTAACAAGTAAAATATCTCCCTTTTCAATTACAGTAGAACCATTCGGTGTTACATAGTGATGATCTCTATTTATACTTATTATTAAGAGTCCTTCAGGAAATTCTATATCGACTATTTGTGTTCCTATCATATCCGAACTATCTAAGACAGCAACTTTCGCAAATACACCACCAATATCATCTGAATAATCGTTAAAACTCTTAATGAGCATATTTTTTTCTTCTGAAGCTTCTACTAAATCAAGTTTTCGTGCTAATGTAGGGAATAATGAACCCTGTACTAATACAGATACTAGTACTATGAAGAATACGATATTGAATATTTCTTCTGCTTTGTCTAAACCATATATAAATGGCATCAATGCAAAAACTATAGAAGCTGCTCCTCGAAAGCCAGCCCATGATATTAAGACTTTCTCTGCTGATGTATATCCAAAGAATGAAGTTATTACGACTATTGCTATAGGCCTTGCAATAAATATCATAAATATGGATATTTGAAGACCTTCATCTAGCACTTGTGATATAGATTCTGGAGTCGAGAATACTCCTAAAACTACGAATAAAAATATCTGCATTATCCAGGTCTGACCATCAAAGAATTTTATTAAATTTCTTTTATAGAAATATCTCTTATTTCCTAAAACTATACCTGCTATATATAGAGCTAAGAAGCCATTGCCACCTAATAAGCTGACTAATGAAAAAACAAGATATACCCAAGCTACTAATGCTCCATAATAAAGACCATTGTATTTAAGTTTTATATGGTTTAAAAAATATGATATAACTTTTCCGAAAAAATAACCTAGCACTCCACCAATTAACATCTGTCTAACTAAAAAAAGTGCTAATTCTGAATTACTAAGACCCTCTCCTGAAATGGCCGTCAATATTGCTAGAGTCATCATATAAGCCATAGGGTCATTACTACCACTTTCTAATTCTAATGTTGGAACTAATCTTTCTTTTAAGTTTAAGTTCTTAGATTTTAAAATAGAGAACACAGTTGCTGCATCTGTAGAAGATACTATACTCCCAAGTAGCATGCTTTCAAGCAATGTTAGATCTGTAACCTTATAAGCAAAATAACCTATTAGTATAGCAGTAAGGGCAACCCCTATCGTTGCTAAAGCGCCACCCGGTCTTATAACTGTCTTTATAGATGACCATTTAGTATCCATACCACCAGTGAAGAGTATGAATGCTAAAGCAACAGAACCTATCATCTGGGCTATTTTTGCATTATGAAAATATAAAAGGCCAACCTTATCTGAACCTATAACCATACCTATTACTAAGAATATTAGTAGTGTTGGTACTCCAACTTTATAGGATAAATTGCTAAAAAGTATACAAATGAGAAGAACTAAAGATGCAATCATTATGTACCCGTCCATAGTCATGCCTTCTCCCCCTGTTCATTTGCCTATTTCTTTAATCTATTATAACATATAAATATCACTTTCTAAATAAGCATAGGATTTCTTAATGAAATAATAATCACTAAAAATATTTATAAAAAAGGAGAGAAGTATTATGAAATATTTAACGGCTGAAAAGATGAGAGCAACTGATAGATATGCTATTGAAAATTTAAAAATACCTGGTATAGTATTGATGGAAAATGCTGTGATAAAATTTATGAATAATTTGGATTTAAATAAGAAAAATTACTTAGTAGTTGCTGGTGGTGGTAATAATGGTGGGGATGGTTTTGGCATAGCAAGGCATTTAAATGTACTCGGAAAAAATGTAAAAATTGCTATTCTATCTAATCCATCTAATATAAAAGGAGATGCCAAAATAAATTTTGATATATTAAAGAAACTGAATATAGATATTATTGAAATAAATGATATGAATTGGCATGAATTAGAATCCCTCTCAGAAGACTCTGATATAATAATCGATGCTATTTTAGGAACTGGATTAGATATAGATATTACTGGCCATTATAAATACTCTATAGCCATATTAAATTCAGCTAATAAACCTATTTATTCTGTAGATTTACCTTCTGGTTTAAATGCTGATAGTGGAAAGATAATGGGCATAGCTATAGAAGCATATAAGACTATAACTTTTCAGTATATGAAAAAAGGTTTTTTAAATGAAGATTCAAAAAGATATACCGGAGAAATTATTCTTGAAAATATATCTATCCCAGATTGGGTAAATGAAAAAATATAAGAGCAGATATTCTGCTCTTTTTTATTTGCCTGTACTACCTAATCGACCAGATCCTCTTTTTGAAGGAATGGCTCTTAATTCTTCATAACTCAATTCTTCTATCTCCACTTTAGGAACTTCTAATAGTATAGCCTGAGCTATTGCTTTATCGTATGGGTATATTATACCATCGAAATCACAATCTTCTTTTACAATATATATGCTCTTATCATTGCAATTAGTTATTGGAATGAACCATTCTCCTCTATAACCTGAATCTATTACACCAGCACCATATTTCATTCCTTTTGTACCTGTACTACCTCTTTCCTGTATCTGAAAATAATACTTATCAGGAAGAGCTGAAGCTATACCTGTAGGTATCATAACAGTATTTAATGGCTTAATCTCAATATAGTCTTCTTCAAAGCATGGATATATATCGTATCCAGCATCTTCTTCTTCTTTAGAAGGTATCCTAGCACCTTCTCTTATTTTTGCAAATCTTATAATCATATTATCTTCCTTTTCCTTATCATAATATTTAGAATAAGAAAAAGAGTAGAGAAAATCTCTACTCTTTTTTATATTTTAATTTTAGTTTAAAGTATCTAAATTAAATGTTCTTGAACCTATTTCTTTTCCATTATTATCCAAAACTTTTACAGTTACATCTGCTTTTTTAACATCAGCAGTATTAACTATCTCTGTATCTTTATCCTCTAAAGCAATTGACTTTTCGCTATCATATTTTCCTTCATCATTATACTTCTTAACACTAACAGATATAGTACCTATATCAGAACTGTCTACAGATAATTTATTATCAGCTAAAGTAATATCTTTAGTAGTGGCTTTATCATGCTTTATTGCTGATAATTTCAAGAAATCTTCTATCGTATATCCTTTAACTACATTTGTGCTTACATTAGTATTGAAAGTCACATCGGTAACATTGTATTCTTTCTCAGCAGTAACTTCTACATCAATAGAATAAGTCTTTTTATCTATAACTGCAGTAACTGTTACTGTTCCTTCTTTTAATCCTGTAAGAGTTATTTCTTTATCAGTGTTTGATACCTCTGCAATATTCTCATCAGATAACGTAACATTTGTTATTATATCATCTAACGGTAGTACTTTCCCCTCTGAATCTTTCTTTACAGGTACTATCTTAGTAGTTTTTCCTACTTTTATAGACTCTTTTTCACCAGGTGCTATCTCTAATGCAAGAGAGCTTTTACCTATCTGATTTCCAACATTTACTTTTATCTGTCCTATTTCTTTTTTATCATTTCCTGGACGAATATATATTACTCCAGAATATTTCTCGTCTTCTTTACTAGTTATAGTAAGAATATTATCTGTTAATTTATATTCTAACTTATCTTCATCATATACTGCAACTATATCAGCATTTTCCATAACATCTCCATACTGATCTAATACTTCTACCTCTATAGATTTTTCTGAACCAGCACCTGCTAATCTAACTTCATCAGTATTTTTAATTGAACTAGCTTTTCTTTTATCCTTAACTACTGTAAGTTCTATTTCCTTTTTAGCTTTTCCTATTGTTACAGTTATCTTAGCTTTTCCAAGTGAATTTGCTTTTATAATTTTAGTCTCATTATTTGCCGATAAGATGTTAACATTTGAACTAGATAGTTTATAGTCTAATCCATCTGCTATTATATCAACATCTTTCTTTCCATCAACATCAGCAAGTAATTTCTTTATCTCTACTGTTTCACCGGATACTAATGTTCCATTTTTTATTTTAGTTTTACTATCTATCTCTTCAAGCGCAACATCTTTAATCGCTTCTGTCGATTCTACTATATTGTCAACTATAGATACTGTTCCAGTATGTCTTGCAACAAATTCGAGTACATTAGGATCACTAGTTTCCTTTTGAATTACTACATGTACTTTATAATCACCAGTTTTGATTCCATCTGCAAGTTTACCATCTTCTGATTCTGCAGTTCCAGTTTCAAATACGAAATCCTTCTTAACAGCATTTCCATCTGAATCTACTTGTATGAATTTTATAGTATATCCATTAGTTTTTAATTGATTCAAGTCTAAAGCTTCTGTAGAACCATTAGCTCTTACTTTAACAACTCTAGCTTTTTTATTTTTATCAAATGCTTGAGCTGGTACTTCTATAGAATTTATAACTTTTGAATCAGCTTGTACTGCGATTTCTTCTTGTCCATTGTCAAGAATTCTATATTCGAATTCTGTAGATGCTGCTAACATATTATCTAAATACCATGCTTTATCATTTAAATCTGTAAATGGATTAACAACTTTAGCAGATATATTCTTATCGATATTTCTTCCTAATGCTCTCAATACCATAGATACAGCTTCTGCTCTTGTAACTTTCTTCTCAGGCTTAAAAGAACCATCTCCGTACCCTTCTACAATCCCTGCTTTCGAAAGTTCTTTAATTATATCTTTTGCCCAATGATCATCCGTATCATTAAAAACAACAGCTTCTCCTTCACCTTCTAAATCTGAGGCTCTTGAAACTATCGCTGCAAATTCTGCTCTTGTAAGAAGATCTTCTGGTCTATAATTTCCGTCTGGATCCCCTTCTACTATCTTTTTATCTTGTAGTCCACCAATGAATTGACTTGCCCAATGCTCTGCAGCAACATCTGGAAATTTATTATCAGCCTTTGCTATTTCATAAGCTTCTGCTACAATTTTTGCAATTTCGCCTCTTTTTATTTCACTATCTGGTCTTACAGTTTTATCACCATATCCCTCAATGAATGGTTTATTAACTATTAATTCTGCCTCATCTGCAAAAGCCGAAATACTACCTAATGCTAATGTAGATGCCAGTGCTAATGAAAATATTTTTCTCTTCATGTACAACATCCTCCTTGGATTCAATTCTAAATTTAGTTTGAGTTTTCTTAGTTTTCATCGTATTTGTTTATAAGTATTACTATAATGTCCGACGAATTCAACGTCTGACTATAAATGTAATATAAATATCATCTTAATCATAATAGTTTTCTTAATAAAAGTCAATAGTATTTTTAACTTTTTGTAACCTTTAATACTCAAATTTATATGATGCTTTGATTTAATAAGGTTTTCAGTTCTTACTCTTTCGCATTTTTTGTAATACTTTTGTCATTATTGTTTTTTCTCGATATATTCAATAAAAAAATTCGTATTCTTTAAATATTGTATTCTACTTACAATAAATTTATGTAAGTCATCATTTTTCTGGATAACAATCCATATCTTTATCTCTAACAACTAAAAATATTGCTCTTGTATTTTCATCTGTTTCAACCGAATGAGGTAGCCCTTCAGGTAAAATAATAAATTCTCCCTCATTGACAGTCATATCCTTTCCATCTAGTTCAATTTCTAAAGATCCAGAGGTAACATATACAAATATATCACCATGAGAGCTATTAGTCACTAATCCTTTTTCTGCTGAAAATGCAAATTGAACCATCGAAACTTCCTTTTTATGGAATAGAACTTTTCTATCTATTGCATCACCTAAAAAATCAATATTTTCAGCTAATTTAGCTGGCTCCCCAACCAATATATTATCAAAATGTTTTGCTCTTAGCAATTTTGTCGCCTCCCATATTAAAGCTAATTAATAAGATATATTTATATCTATATTATTAAAGCTCTTTTCCCCATTTTCAAATTCTAAAAAATACTCTATCTTTATCTTTTCAATATTATCTTGAGCATTTCTCTTCAAATACAATTTCTTAGTCAGTAATTTTATAATTAATACTCCTGCTGAGCAAATATATTTAACTATTGTCTCCTCATCTTCTATAAATTCAAACCTAGCTCTTATATTTCCATTTCTCTTCATAATAACTTTATCAGATTCAATTCTCAAATTAGTAACTACTCCCTCTAAACCTTCTAAATCTTTTTCCTTATATATAATGTAGTCTTTTTCTAAACGCTTATAATGTTTCCCCTCTAATATATTATCAATTCTACTTATATCTTCAAGATTTTTTTGCTGAGATTTTATATCTAATTTTATTATATTCTGATTAGAGCCCATGTTTTCACCTATAATCCTTCAATTTCAATCTTTTTTACTGATTTAATATTTCTATTCAACATATTTCCACCGATTCTTCTAAATTTTTCTGCATCATCACTGACATAGAATTCAACTTCATGTATATCACTACTCTCAGTTAAGAGCTTTCTTTCAGTTAAGAGTTCTAATGACTCCTTAGCTGTCTCATAAGCGGGATTTATTAATTTTACCTCTTCTCCTAAGACCTTCTTTAGAGTATATCTGAGTATCGGATAATGAGTGCATCCTAAAACCAGAGTATCTACATCATGTTCTTTCATATCTATTAAATATTTCTCTGCTGTCAATTTAGCAACCTCAGTATCTTCCCAGCCATCCTCAACAATCTGCACGAAGAGGGGGCATGCTTGCCCTATTACTTCAGCCGAAGGAGATATAGTTCTTATCTCTCTTTGATAGGCATAACTATTTATAGTTCCAGTTGTTCCTATAACACCTATCTTATCATTCTGCGTTTCCTTTACCGCAGCTTTTGAGCCCGATTTAACCACTCCTAGAATCGGAAGATCAAACTCTTTCAATGCTGGCTCTAAAGCTACTGCACTTGCAGTATTGCACGCTATTATTATAGTCTTAACATTCTTACTCAAAAGAAATCTTATACACTGAAAAGAGTATTTTATAACAGCCTCTTTAGATTTTGTTCCATACGGTATTCTAGCAGTATCTCCAAAATAGATTAATTTTTCATTTGGAAACTGTTCCATAAGTTCCTTTAAAACAGTTAATCCACCAATTCCAGAATCAAAAATTCCTATAGGTCTATTATCCATATTTCCAACTCCTAATTTTCAAGTTTATTGACTAAATGATTTCTTATATTAAATATATGTTCTTGAGCTGCTTCCATAGCCCCTTTTTTATCTCCACACTTTATCGATTCTAATATCTCTCTATGCTCTTTTATAAGTTTCTGTCCCATTTCCTCATGCTCATTGAAATATATTACTCTAAATCTCTGAACCTGATCCTTTAATCCCTCAACTATAGATGTCAATTTCTCATTTTTAGCAGATCTCATAAGTATCTTATGGAACTCAGCATCATTCTTAACCATACCCTTTGTATCTTTATCATCTATACACTGACTGAGTTCCTCTATCTTAGCTTCTAATAATTTTATGTCCTCATCTACTCTTCTCTGTGCTCCTAAAGAAGCTGCTAATCCTTCTAGCGATGCTCTTATCTCTAATACATCCATAACATCATCTAGTGAAACATCTGCGACATATGCACCTTTTCTTGGTATCATAATCAATAAGCCTTCTAATTCTAGTTTTCTTATAGCCTCTCTTACAGGAGTTCTACTCACCCCTAATTTTTCAGCGACCTGAATCTCCATAACTCTTTCTCCAGGAACTAGCCTTCCATCTAAAATAGCTTCTCTTAAAGTCTCAAAAACTATATCCCTCAAAGGCTTATAAGGGTCTGTTTGCTCAATATTCATACTTCTCATATCTCTATCCCCTTTCTACATGGTTTTTGCCATAATAACCATTTCATATTTTTTAGATAAATTATCGAATGCATTTTTTATAGTTTCATAATTATCGAAAATTCCAAATACAGTAGGTCCACTGCCACTCATCATTGAGCCTAATGCTCCAAATTTCATCAAATCCGCTTTTATATCATCTATTATTGTATATTTCTTTATCGTTACTGATTCCAATACATTTTTCATATTTTTTGCCAGAGATTTAGTATCACCTATATTTATATATCTTATTAATCTTTCAGTTTCTGGTCTATCTAAGTAAGTATCTAATTCTAAATTATTATAGACATAGGCAGTAGAAACCTCTATTCCAGGATTGACAAGTAAGATCTTTCTATTAGAAAAGCTTGATATTGGAGTGATTATATCTCCAATTCCCTCAGATAATGCAGTTCCCCCATATATAAAGAACGGAATATCTGCACCTATATCTTTAGTCAGCTCTACCATTCGACTTTTTTCTAATTTTAAATCCCATAATTCATTCAGTATTTTGATAATTGTGCCCGCATCTGTACTACCACCTGCTAAACCTGCTGATACAGGGATGTTTTTTTCTATAAATATCTTAATGCCTTTTTTAATTTCAAATTCAGTTTTTATTCTTTCTACTACTCTATATACTATATTATCCTTATCTTTAGGTAAATTTTGATCATTAGAATCTATAATTATTTTATCTGATTCTATCTCCTCTACATATATAGAATCAGATAAATCTATCTCTTGCATTATCATTCTTAAATCATGATAATTATCTTCTCTTCTTCTTAGAACATCAAGGGAAAGATTTATTTTACCATAAGCTTTTCTACTTATCATCATTTTTCACACCTTTTGTGCAATTTTCCTATTAATCTTTAAAGATGTACTTTGCTGTATACATTAAACATTATACTATATTTCAACTATTTTACAATAAAAATAGTGCACGTTTAGTGCACTATTAATCTCTATTCTATTATTACCAAAGTCTCATCTGGTATATTTTCATAAATATATTTCGCAACAGGAATTGGCGTCCTTATACACCCATGTGATGCTGGTGAACCAAGCTTATCTGCTTCTTCTTTTATAACTTCCTGATTGTTATTCATAGGTAATGAGTGAATTAAATATCCATGAGGGTAGAATGCTGTGAAATATTTATAACCTTCTCCGAAAGAAGTCGCAAAGTCCCATTCTCCACTGTGAGCTTTATTAATAGTAAAAACTCCTTTTGGTGTGAACTCCGACTCTATCCCACAGGACACTGAGCTCTCTAATACTTCTGAGCCATCTTTGTATATTTTCATCTTTTGATTCTGTTGATCTATCATTATGACATTTGATGCCGAACTCTCATTATAATTGTGGTCAGGAAGCTTCTTACTTCTTATTCTAACTGCCTCAGCATATCCTTTATCTCCTGAAGGTGTTTCAATATTTAACCATCCTCCAGGAACTACTTCTTTTATTATAACAGAGTCATTGTCATTGAGTTCCTTAACAACCTGACTTTGAAGGGAAGGATGTTGATATATTTTGGTTTTTCCATCTCTTTCTATTACATTAAGCGCTTCTCCTCTTGCTGGAGTATCATCTTTTACTACTTCACTTTCTTCTAAAGTTCTTTTTATCCTTGGCAATTCTTTTTGTTCTTTAAGCTTTATAATTTCTCCCGGTTTTTTTTCTTCTGTCTTTTTTTCTTCTACTTTAGTATCAACTTTCTTTTTTTCTTGTTTTTCAGTTTTCTTATCTTCTTTAGAGCTTATATCTTCTTGACTACTAGCTCTATAATCTTGAATCTTATTTTTTATAGCTCTAACTCCTGATACTAAACCAAGTATTAGTAAAATTAAAATAATCAAAGCTCTTATTCTTTTAAAATACTTTCTTCGTTTTTTTCTTTGGCGTTCACGCTTAATTCTTCTAATCCGCCTATTATATTCAGCTATGCGCCTATTTTCCTGATTATTTGACAAGCTCAGCCCTCCTATCCAATTTAATTATATAAATATACTCAAAACCTTTAATATACTAATCTATTTTATTAAATATAATTATACATTCAGAATTGGATTTAGTCAAAAAAATAACCTAAGCAAAATTACTTTTACTTAGGCATTATTTGGTGATATGCTGCTAAATACTATTCGTCAAGAAGTGTTACTTTCACAGTTTCTGTTAATACATCAGAATAACTATAAGATACTGTCCTTGAATTATTATTTCCTCCATTTATTTTCACGATAAAAATACTTGGATATACTCCTTCAACTACACCATCTTTTTCAATTATTCTCTTTCTGCCTTTGTCTGCTTTCAATCTCACTTCTCGACCCAAGTAACTTTCGATATTTTCTTTAATTTTTAATAAAGATTCTGACAAACAATCACCTCTTTTCATGCATACAACTTTTATTTTAACATGAAATAGTGAATATGTCAACTAAATTTTTCATTATATTATATAGTTTTTATTCTGTCAAGAGTATTTAGGAATATTTATTTTATTTTAAATATAATCATTTTTCTTTTTAATAAATTGCATTTTTCTTTCTAATTATAGAAACCTTGACTAAAACGGTCTTCGCTTAGTGAAAATCAAACTCACAATTGTAGTCAAAACCAATGAACCTATAACAATTATTAAATAAGCATTAGGATTATGTTGCAATGGCAATTCAACATTCATACCATAAAATCCTGTTATTATAGTGGGTATGGACATTGCAATAGTGACTATAGCTAATAACTTCATCACAGTATTCTGATTATTCGATATTATAGAAGCAAAAGTATCCATAGTACCTACCAATATATTACTATATATATTAGTCATCTCTATAGCCTGCTTATTCTCTATAATGACATCTTCTAATAATTCTGTATCTTCTTCATATTTCTTTAAATTCTCAACTTTTAAAAGTTTTTCTAATACTAATTCATTCGCCTTAAGAGAAGTAGAAAAGTATATTAAACTATTTTCAAGCTCTAAAAATTTAAAGAGTTCCTGATTTCTAGTAGATTTCGTGAGCATCTTTTGCATAGCCGAACTACGTCTATCAATCTGCTTTAAATACAATAAGTACTTTATAGCGGTTTTATATAGAAGAAGTAATAGAAATCTATTCTTTTTAAATGTGTAGAATGATTTTACTTTATTTTCTTCAAACATCTTAAGTATATTAGTTTCTTCTGTACAAACAGTTATTATATGGTTTTCTAATATTATTATACCTATAGGTATTGTCATAAATTGACTATTCCCATCTTTTTCACTTAAATCCTCTTGTAATATAGGTATATCCACTATGACAGACATATAATCTTCTTCTATTTCCAATCGTGGACTTTCTTCAAGATCTAAAGGGTCTACTATTAAATCCTTCTCTACGTCTAAGCTATCTACAACTAAATCTATCTCTTCATTTGTTGGGTTCGTCAATTTTATCCATGAACCTTTTTCAAATTCATTTAATATCTCTATCTCTCTATCTAAAGTTGATTTATAAATTTCTAACACAGAGCATCGTTACCAAATATTCTAATGATTCAAAAGATTTATAGCATTGCTTCTATATTTGGTAACGTCTTCCCCCTTCTAAATCCTTTCTTAAGAAACAGTGCTTAGAATTCTAAATAACTTCTTTAATGAAATTATTTTTAAATGTAAAATCTTTTAATTAATTATACCATAATAAAACCTTTCCGTTAGCACGGAAAGGTTTTAAATAGATCTTTAATTTATAATTTTACATTTTTAAGTCTAAGCGAATTTGTCAATACCGAAACTGAAGAAAAAGCCATAGCTGCTCCTCCAATCATAGGGTTTAAAAATCCTAAAGCAGCAATTGGTATTCCTAAACTATTGTATGCAAAAGCCCAAAATAGATTTTGATATATCGTCCTCATAGTTCTCTTACTTAGATATATAGACTTTGGTATAGATCTTAAATCACCCTTTATAAGTGTTATATCTGCTGCTTCCATTGCAATATCTGTACCCGTTCCAATTGCAAATCCAATATCTGCATTAGCTAATGCTGGGGCATCGTTTATTCCATCTCCTACCATACCAACACATTTTCCTTCTTTCTTTAATTCCAATACTTTTTCTGATTTATGTTCTGGTAGAACTTCTGCAAATATTTTGTCTTCTGATAAACCAACTTCTTTTCCAATCGCTCTTGCTGTTTTCAAATTATCTCCTGTTAACATATAAACATCAATGCCCATATCTTTTAACATTTCTATAGCTTCTTTAGAGCTATCTTTAATAGTGTCTGCAACAGCTATAACTCCTGATGCTATTCCATCTATAGCGATTACTACGGCAGTCTTCCCTTCATTTTCAAATTTTTCTTTAGCCATAACAATTTCACTAAAATCTATATTTAAACTCTCCATAAGACTCGTATTACCAATAGCAATATCTCTATTCTCTATATTTCCTTTTATTCCTTTACCTGTAATAGAATCAAAATCCTTCATTTCTAATAATTCTATCTTTCTTTCTAATGCATAATTTACTATAGCTTCACCTAGTGGATGCTCTGAGCCTTTTTCAGCAGATGCTGCTAGTGAAATTAGCCTTTCTTCATCTATTTCTTTAGCATATATATCCGTAACTCTAGGTTGGCCTTCAGTTATTGTACCCGTTTTATCTAATATTACTGCATTTAAATCATGTGCTCTTTCTAGATGTTCACCTGATTTTATTAGAATTCCATTTTCTGCACCTTTCCCTGTACCAACCATTATCGCTGTCGGCGTAGCAAGACCTAAAGCACATGGGCATGCAATAACTAATACAGCTACTGCAGATATGAGTGCTTTATTCATATCACCATTTATTATTAACCACAATATAAAAGTTATTATTGCTATTATGACAACTGCAGGTACAAATATTCCTGATATTTTATCTGCTAGTCTTTGCACTGGTGCTTTTGAACCCTGTGCATCTTCAACCATTTTTATTATCTGTGATAATACAGTATCTTTTCCAATTCTGGTCGTTTTAAATTTTATATTTCCATTTTTATTTATAGTTCCAGCAACCACTTCGTCGCCTTCTACCTTATTAACTGGCATACTTTCACCTGTTAGCATAGATTCATCTATAGTCGATCTGCCTTCTATTACAATTCCATCAACAGGAATCTTCTCCCCAGGTCTTATAAATATAATATCACCTATAATTACCTCATCTATATCTACAACCTTTTCTACTCCATCACGTATTATTGTTGCAGTCTTAGGTGCTAAGCCCATTAATTTCTTTATAGCTTCAGAAGTCTTACCTTTTGCTCTTGTCTCTAACATCTTACCTAGAAGTATAAGTGTAATTATCATTGCAGATGATTCAAAATAATAAACTTCTATTCCAGAAAGAACATGGTATAGACTATAGAAATACGCTGCTGATGTCCCTAATGCTATTAAAACATCCATATTAGCAGCACCACTTTTTAATGACTTTATTGCCCCTTTATAGAATCTAAACCCTATTATAAACTGGACAGGAGTCGCAAGTGCAAGCTGAAACCAACCATTCATTAAAATATTATGAATTCCGGCCATATGAAAAAACATTGCTGAGAAAAGAGGTATAGTAAATATAAGTGAAAATATAAATGAGAACTTTAACTTCTTCATCTCTTTTTCTCTATTTTCTCTCTCTCTATCTAATCCTATAACTTCTTCAGTTGCTCCGAACCCTAAGCCTTCAATTGCAGATATTATATCAGATATATCTATCTGATCATTGTATTCTACAATGGCCTTTGCTGTTGCTAAATTAACTACTGCCGAATTAACATTCTTATTTCTATTTAATACTTTTTCTATCCTTGCGGAGCAAGCTGCACAATGCATACCAGTTATATCTAGCTTTACTTTATTCAATTAAATCCACCCCCATTAAATCAATTATATTCTAACTGATATATTATTTCAACTGAGTTCAAACTCTTTCAATCAAAATATTTTTCTTCTAATTTCTCTAAATCTAATATTTTTATCTTTTTATTTCCTTCAACCTGGAGAATTCCTTCATCTTGCAATAAACCAAGTTTTCTACTTATTGTCTCTCTTGTAACGCCAATATAGTTTGCTAAATCTTCTCTACTCAATGGTAATTCTATAACTATTCCTTTTTCATAAGGCTTACCAAAGTCTTTAATAAAATTCAATAAAAGCCCTGATATTCTTGATTCTATATTTCTAGTACTTAAACTCTGTACTAAATTTTGTAATTCATCTATTCTCTGATAAGCTGTTTTCAAAACTTTAAATGCTATTTCTGGATTATTCTTCATAACAATCTCAAAATCTTCTTTTGTTAGTTCACATATATTTGTTTCCTCTATTGATATTGCATTGTATTTCATCGGCTCGTTTATAAATATATTTGCATCACCTATGAAATCACCTTCAGACAATATATATATTATCTGCTCTTTCCCCTCTTTATTGTATTTGAAAATTTTAACTTTTCCACTATTTATTAAAAATAGTTTATTAGGTCTATCTCCTTCAAAGAATATCATTTCATTTTTACTATACTTCCTTCTGTTTATACTATCAGTTATATCTTTTAATTCTTTTTCTTCTAAATTTTCAAATATTGATATTTTTTGAGCGCAGTACTTACCATTACATTTTTTACAAGTTTCGACATCTATTGCTTTTTTACATTTATTCATATCTATCACCTTTGTCTTTTATTTAAAATATTTAATAAGTATTTTTATCTTTGTGATTCATTCGAT
>JAUNVB010000040.1 GCA_030537835.1 Andreesenia angusta
ATCTCCACCTGGTTTAAAACTACCATCCTTATAGCCTTTTATATAGAGTTTATCTATCTTCTTCTCTGCACCAGGTGTTGGTGTTGGATCTGGATCCGGTGTCGGTGGTGTTACTGGTTTTTCCCATTTAGCATAAAATACCATATCTTCTGTATACGTACCTCCAGCTTCGACCTTCTCTCCTGTTCCATCAGTTTTTGTATTCCATTCTACAAATTTATATCCATCTCTTTCTTTTGCTTTAGGAAGTTCACTTAATATAAAAGGTGGTCTAAAATATTTATTTATTACTTTTCCACCATCATAATTTTCATCAAAGCTCAATTTATTTATTCCATTTACTCTAACTTCATAATGGGTATTATCATCAAAATTATACTCTTCATTTTGTTTCTTAGATTCAGTTTTTACTTCTTCACCTTTATCATTGAAAGTCTTAACTATATAATCTCCACTGAATTTAGGTGCTTTAAACCCTTCAATATTCTCTTTAGCTTTATTAGCATCTGGATAATCTGCCCCTGGTTTTCTCTTCATTATAAAATAGTCTAATTCTAGAGTTTTTAATCCCAAATCCGCTCTATAAACTTCAGTATAAATCTTGCCATGTAACGAACTAGTATTCCAATTAGATATATCAAGTCCTTTTAATCCTTCAGCTTTATAAAACATAGAATGCATAGTTACTACACTAGCTACATCCCAGTTGCTTACATCGGGATTTGCTTTTTTAGTCACACTAAACAGTTCCTCCATATTATTTACATTAGATACATCCCAGTTACTCACATCGGGATTTGCTTCATCAGTAAATCTAAACATACCAGACATATCTGTTACACTAGATGTATCCCAGTTGCTTACATCCGGATCCGCTACTTCAGCTTGATTAAACATACAAAACATATCTGTTACACTAGATGTATTCCAGTTGCTTACATCCGGATTCGCTTTAATCCCATAAAACATACCTCTCATACTTCTTACATTAGATGTATTCCAGTTACTTACATCTAGTTTCAATGCTTTAGCAAACTCAAACATATAAGACATATCTGTTGCACTAGATGTATCCCAGTTACCTAAATTGCGATCCACTGTAGTAGCATAGCTAAACATATAAGACATATCTGTTACATTTGATACATCTAAATCTTTTGGGAGTTCAATATTGCCATTAAATCTATTAAATAGTCGAAATGAATTATCTGGAAGTTTTATCTTATTATTCTCTCCCTTAAGAGTGGTTTTCTTAGTTTCAATAAAACCCCAATTTGGATAATCCATCTTTTTGTCTTCATCATATGACCTCTCTCCCTTATTAAAACTTACAACCATATCTATCCATTTATCACGCTCTATCTTACCTTCTCCTGATATTTTTATAGTATCTGTTCCATCTGAATTTGTTGTAAGTGTAGCTTTTACAGTTCCTTCAGCATTTAGATTTGCTGTTCCATCTGCCATAGCAGTACTAGGCATAAATGGTATTATGCTTATTATCATAGATAAGGTTAATATTATACTTATCAATCTTTTTCTTTCCATTTTTATCTCCCCTTTATATATTTGAATTTATATCTTAACTATATTATATAGAATAATTATTCGAGATAATATATCCAAAAGTATATACTTTATACCCATATGGATACTTTTTATCTACATATTCCAAATTCTTCTGTATCAATCCAATCCATAGATATAATAGACCAGAAATCCTCAGCTAATCCATCTAATATATAATCATAAGGAATCCAACCATAGCCATTCTCTCCCCACTCTTCTCCCCAAGAGTTTTTTATCAGAATAGCACCAGTGGTCTTTTTATTACATCTCTTATTTATAATTACTTTTTCATCATCATATCCAAATGCAGCTATTGCATGACCCCACTCTGCTTGTTCATTATTGCAAGGATAAGGTATATGACTTTCTTTATCCCCATCTTCAAAAGAAGGAAATCCATAGAATCCAAAAGCTGAAGGTATTCCAGAAGCTAAATACTTTTTAATCGAATTCAAAACTTCCTCTTTTGAATTATTTAAACCTTTTGGATCATGACGAAAATAATTTACGGCAGTATAATTATTTGCCATAGAATAAAGAAAACTATCAGGTTCATCATCCCAATTAGGATTAACTCTTTTACCATCCAATGTATAAGGAAAATATTTTTCATCAGGAACCCCAAAAAGTACTATAGCCCCCATAGCTGCTCTTATCCAACCTCCTGAATCTCCTTCTGTCATCATAAGTTTTCTAGCAACTTTATATATAAAGAGTCTGGATCCATCAATATATTTCCCATAGGCTCTTCTCTGAAAGTACTCGACTATACTAATAGTCGCATTAGCAGTACATGAACCTAACTCTAATTGATTCTCTATAGGTGAACACCACTCTCTTAAATCAATCCTCTTAGGTAGTTCACAGTCAGATTCATCTTCTATCCCATTAAATCCAAGTTTATTTGCTATTTTCAATATTTCAGGGCTTTCTTCTGAATAATCTCTTAAATCTGGAAGAGGCGGTAACCAACCAGTTACAACTTCCTCTCCAGCTTTCTTGCCTTTTTTAAATTTCATCTTTCCATAAGCTTCATAAATCGAATTATATTTAAACATAATCACACTCTCCCTATTCATTTTCTTCAAAAACTTTTTCTATTAATAATCTCTTTTCTTCGCTTAGTTCTTCATATATAGTAAAGATATGATTTACAATAGCAGATATTCTAACACCCTCATTAGCAATCCAATCACCTTTCTTATCAGGATTAGGTACCCCTGAGTGATGAAGCGCTACTACCATCCACTGATCATTGAATACCGGTGAACCAGAAGATCCGGGTTCAGTATCTGTAAGATAATGCATGAAATCTCCTTTTATTGCTCTAACTTCATTTTCTCTAATAGTAACAGCCTTAGGTCCCCCTTTTGGATGTTGAATTATAGAAACGTATTCCCCTTCTAAAATTTTATTTGTTTCTTTAATCAATTTTAAATAACCAAAATCACTAGCCCTCTTGCCATTTAATTCACTGTTTTTAACAGCTATAATTGTAAAATCTAATTCCTCATTCGTTATAAATAAAGAATCTGGATCTAATTTATAATTATAAGTAGGACATGGCATAAACTCCCTATCCTCTTGAAAATTGAACTCAACTAAGCTATTTAACGCAACTCTTTCTGATTTTATAACATGATTATTCGTCATAATAAGAGAATCAGATATCATAAATCCCGTTCCATAGCCTTGAATCCTACCATAAGAATCCCTAACAGATATTCTACAAACTGATTCACTCGCTTTTAATCCTGTTTCTAAATAAGCAATAGGAAAAAGATCACTATAGCCAATAATTCTTTCAAAGGCAATAGTATCGTATTCATCTAAGTTTTTACTTCTCAATAATAGTTTTTCATCCATAATTTTTTTGCTCTTTTTTTCATCCGTTTCTTTTACTGCTTCTAAATATCTTTTTAGAGCAATTTCATTTATTCTCTCTTTCTCTTTTCTCAATTCTTCAGAAGTGATTTCATTTCCTTTTAACAAATTTAGCTCCCCCTTTATTCTCCATGATATCTATATAAAAAAACTGGGGATTTACCCCAGTCTTTTTATTGCACTCTTAATACTCTTACCAGTTCTATTATATTTATCCACTTCTCACTGTTTCTTTCAAACTTGTGAATCATTGCAACCGTTTCTCATTTTAATTCAAAATTGTCTAGTTTAAATATCTTATTTCCATAAGATTTACTATGACTGATTATAATCTTATATCTTTTTCATCAGATATCAACAGTCCCGATACTTCTAGATTCGCTACTGGGTCATATTTTCTTAAATCATTAAAATCTAGCCCAGTAATATTTTCAATAAGCTCAATTGGAACTTGATATGTTTCATACTCACCAAATGCAAATTCTAAATTATCTATCATATTTTTTTGAGTTTGAAGATATGCAGTTGCAGATAATTTCCCATCATTTTTTACCATGACAGCTACTTTCCAAAACTCTGCTGGTATCTTGTACTTATCTCTATATACCATATCATCGGTCCTAAAAACTGGGCCTGTGAATACGGATACTTTTAAGCCATGAGTTCTAGTATTATTCAATATATAGTCTTCAAGATTTAGCCAAGTCTTTTGGTTTAGATTCTTATGTTGAGGTGAACAATTTGTGAAATGAAATGTATCATCATTAGCCTTTTTAGCGTCCTCAAGACTTCCCCAATTAGGATCATTTCTTCTAACTAAATGACCTCTATCTAAATCATTTCTAGAATATAATTCTTGACCATATTGATATTCTCTATCTATCCTATTATCATATTCCCATTTATCCGATCTCTTCACACGCTTTAACTGATTCCCATCAATATTAACTGCCGTATAAAAAGCAAGTCCCCTTGACCTACTCATAGCAATAGAAAAATGCATATAATCTAGTACATAATTACCCTCTTTTGTTCTAGCCGCGTCTTCTACCATCGAATTGGATAATTTTGGAAGTTCAACTATATAATCATTACCTAAGAACTCCTCATCATAACCAGATTCTCTTTTTCTATTTTTCTCCTTCCCCCAATCATCAGTATTCTCTCTAGTAATATCATCACTGAATGTATCACTAAAATCGTCTTCGCTTTTTGATTTCGCTCCCATTTTTATTCCCCCTTAAATTTGATTAATTTAATTGTATATCTTTTTATTTATATTTAATATATCCAAAAGTATATACTTTATATACTTTTAGATATTTCTATATCTACTTTATACCAAATTCTTCAGTATCAACACAGATATTCTGCAAACTGATTCACTAGCTTTTAATCCAGATTCTAAATAAGCTATAGGAAAGAGATCACTTTCTCCAATAATTCTTTCAAATGCTATAGTATCGTATTCATCAATTTTTTTACTTCTCAACAGAAGTTTTTCTTCCTTATTTTCTTTTTTATCCGTTATTTTTACTGCTTCTAAATATCTTTTAAGAGCAATTCCATTTATTCTCTCCTTCTCTTTTTTAATTTCCTCCGAAGTGATGCCATTATCTTTTATCATATTATTTCTCCCTTAAATTTATTTAATTATCTTAATTATATATCTTAAATATATTTAAGATATATCCAAAAGCATATAAATCAATATACTATTCATAAGAAAATATTTTTTAATAAATTTATTTGGTATACTTATATATATATGTTAATATTAATAGTAATAAAAAAATGAGGAGAATAGTATATGCTGAAAATTTTGCTAGTCGAGGATCATAAGGTCCTATCAGAATCTTTCTCTATCCTATTAAATTCTTCTAATCATTTTGAAGTTATTGCCAATACTAGAAAAGCATCAGAAGCTTATGATTTATGTAAAAAATATAAACCTGATATAGTTTTAATGGATGTATATACAGCTGATGGAAATGGTATAGATGCTGCGGAAATTATAAAGAAAGACTTCCCCAATATAAAGGTTTATATCTTAACAGGTATGAAAGAATTGATACTAATAAAACGAGCTGAAGAAATTGGCGCAGATGGATATATTTATAAGGATATTCATCCTAAAGATTTAATAAATATGCTAAAGCTTTCAATAGATGATTATAAGATATTTCCAAATAGCTTTGGAGGAAATTCGGCTTTTACAGAAGAGCCCTATGATTTCACGAAATTAGAGATTGAGATACTTCAATTCTTATGCTGTGGTTTCGATTTAAATAGCATAGGTAAAAAATTAGGATATAGTCCTAATACCATAAAAACTTACCTATCTAAGATGCTTGAAAAAAGTGGATTTGACAATAGATCACAACTTTTAGCTTATGTAACTAAAAAAGGATATATTGATCCTGAGTTAATATTTGATAGGGATACAATGGAAAGAATTTAGATTCTAATTAAAAAACCTCCGTATATACGGAGGTTTTTTAATTAGGTTTGTTTTATGAAAATCTTATTGCTAGTCAGTTTGCTCATAGTTCTTTTATACAACTTTTCCCAATTCCCTTAGAACGAATGAGTACATATAATTTTTTATGATGCTTCCCCAAACATCATTGATATGAAATTAAGTAATGTATTCTTTACCTTTTTCATATATTAATTATATTCTATTATTTCTTTTAATACTATATCCAAAAGGATATAATTCTTATCTAAAAGGATATAAAAAAGTATCCATTTGTATATAAGAAATATACTTTTGGATACTTTTCTATAAAATCAATATTTTTATTTCGGAATCTTAAAATTCAATACAAATTTATCACTATAATCAATTTTTAATTGTCCATTCATTACAGTCTCTACTCTTCTCTTAATTCCCTTAAGACCTACGCCTTCTGAAAAGCTACTCTTCTTTATCTTTCCATTATCCCAAATACTTATAAACCAATAGTATTCATCTTCTTCTACTTTCATATAAACTTCGTCCGCCTCTGCATGATAAATAGCATTTGTAACAGCTTCTCTTAGAATATAATTCACATTCGTCTTTATCTCATTCTTTTTAGGTATTTCCCCTTGAATTATAATCTTAACTCCTATCAATTTAAAAGATTCTATTAAATATTCAAATATATCTAAATTTTCTTCCATGCTCTCCTTTTTTAAATCTTCTAATAGAGTATCGATGAGTTCATTTAATTCATGGAGATCTGCTCTAGATTCTTCTAGAGCTTCTCTTTCTCTTACAGCCATAACTATTATCGAAAGTCTTTGTCCAATTATATCGTGAACTTTCTGTCTAATACTTATCGCTTTTTTATCCAAAATCAATTCCTCGATATTTTTTAAGACCTCATATAATTCTCTATTATATTTTTCTAATTCTTTATTCTTCTTTTCAATTTCAGATAGTATTTTATATTTTCTAGTAATATCGTAGGCCATTATCTGTATATATTTTTTTCTTTTAAGCATAAGATCTGTTTTAAATATTTGATTAACATTTCCATCTGGTAACTCTAAAATCATACTATTCTCAAAGTAATTCATCTGAAAATTATCACCATTTTCAT
>JAUNVB010000010.1 GCA_030537835.1 Andreesenia angusta
ATTCTGCCTACCATTTCAATTCCACTTTCTCCTAAATTCTGTACTACTACATCTTTCGGTCTTTTATCATTTATTCTCTCTTCTTTTTCAAATATATTCATCATTATATTTCTTGCTAAATCAATATCCGAATCGTATGATATTGAAACCTTCGTCTCTAATCTCACATATTTATTTTTAGATAGATTTATCATAGTATTAGAAATTATCTCAGTATTTGGTACGATATAGTGAAAATTATTTGCATCTTTTAACACAGTTTGAAAAAGTCTTATCTGCTTTACAGTCAATCTAGGAGAATCTAAGTTATCTATATGAACTATATTGCCAATAGCAATAGGTCTTAAAAATAATATCAAGAGTCCAGATGCCATATCTGATAAATTTCCCCTTAAAGCTAATCCAAGAGCAATTCCAAATGAACCTAATAATGCTACAAAAGATGCTGTCTTTACACCGACTATTCTAGCTACTGAAAGGAATAATATTATAGTTAAACCAGATTTAACAACAGTATTTATTACATAGATTACAGTTTTTCTTGTGTTTTTTCTCTCTAATATACTATTTACAAATTTGACAATCAGTTTTATTATCTGAAGCCCAATAAAAAATAATACTATAGCAATTATCATACTTATTAGAAAATCGATTAAATTTGGTAAAGTCTCTGATAGTGAATTCTTTAAATTCGGAAAACCAGTATTTGCTTCAGATTCTAAAACTTCAATCTTCTTTAACAACTCTTCATAAGTGGGTTTATTTTTCTCCACTAAAAGAGATTCTGGCATAATAACTACCTCCTATAAATTTTATTCACCCATTAATTATAACATAAGCAATAATCTAACTCTATTTTCGATTGTTTAATTTTTTATAAATTTTTTTATATAAAAATAATCGGTCATAAAATGACCGATTATCTTAAGCTCTTTTAAATATAGTTTTTTCAAACGTATTCCATAATAATGAAAGAATAATTGCAGATATTATGAATTCAACTATCAAATAAGTTGAATTATAAACTATAGAATAAATCCATGGATTCTGTGCTCCTGCATATTCTTTAAAAAATATTACTCCTGATAGAACATGACAGATGAATCTACCAAAAATACCTATTAATGTTCCTAATATTATATAGATATATTTAGAACTATTATTTTTAACTGCATTATAAATATTATTTGCAAATAAACCTGAAAGTCCTAATAGTCCAAATGGCAATGGATAGTCTAAAATAAATTGCATAGGATGTATTACATACCCTTGTAAAATAGCTTGTAATATTCCATAAATCGCACCAACTAAAAACCCTTTCTTTGCTCCATATCTAAATCCAATAATTAGAATAGGTATCATACTTCCAGCAGTAATAGAACCTCCCTGTGGCATTTGAAATGGTTTAATATAGCTAAGCACTGTAGCTATAGCAATCATCAATCCTGAAATCACTATAAACCTTGTCTTATCATCTTGTCTAGTACTGTTTTCCATCTATTTCACCTCCATATAGTTTTTATTAAAATAAAAAAGACCTCCTAAAAGGAAGTCTATTAACTAAGGAAATATAAGCTATATTATATTATAGCTCTATTAATATTCTCATATATAGCTTCCCTACGCCAGTATTAACTGTATCAGGTTCAAAGGGTCAGATTATCTTCTCAGCTAAAAAGCTCCCCTAGCATTATTTTATTTTAACAATTCATATTATACAGTATATTAAAAAAATAGACAAATACTATATAATTTCCTCATATTGGTCTAATTTCATAGATATCATATTGCTAATACCATCTCTTTGCATAGTAACGCCATATATGCTATTTGCAGATTCCATAGTTCCTTTTCTATGAGTTATGACAATGAATTGACTCTTTTCAGAAAATTTCTTTAAATAATCAGCATATCTATAGACATTTGCTTCATCTAGAGCTGCTTCAATTTCATCTAATATGCAGAAAGGTGTAGGTTTCGTTCTTATAATAGCAAATAATATAGATATTGCAGTCAATGCTCTTTCTCCACCGGATAGAAGAGATAGACTCTGCAATTTCTTTCCTGGTGGCTCAGCAACTATCTCGATTCCAGAATTCAAAATATCTTCAGTATCTTCAATATAGATATCTGCCTTTCCCCCACCAAAGAGCTCTTTAAATATATCTTTAAACTCTATTCTTATCTCTTCAAATCTCTCAATAAACTGTTCCTTCATCTTATTATTCATCTCTCTGATAATATGGTTTAAAGATTTTTCAGCCTTAACTAGATCATTTCTCTGATCATTCATAAATTCATATCTTTCTTCTAAGCTCTTTAATTCTTCAATAGAATCTATATTCACATTACCTATTGATTTAATATCATTCTTTAAAGAATTTACTTCTCTTTTCAGCTCGGAGATTGAAAGTCCTGTTTTCTCAGCTTTTTCAGCTAAGATAATATTCATCTCATACTCTTCCCATAATCTGCTTCTTATAGAATCAATTTTTATATTTATTCTCTCAATATCTAGATTCTTTTTATTGAGTAGATTCTGTACATCAGTATTACTCCTATTAATCGCTTTAAGTTCATCTTGCATCTTCTTTAATTCTTCATTAGTTTTTTCTTTCTCTTTATTGATATTATTAATAGCTTCATCATTTTCTTTAATCTGTATATCGTATAAATCGAATTCTTTTTTCAACTCTTTTAGTTTATATTCAAGATCTATTCTCTCTGTCTTTATATTCTGATAAGTCTCTCTTTCCATCTCTATTTTCTTCAATTTCTTTTTCAATTCATCATTTGAATTATCTATAATTTGATCTAGATTTTTAACACTCTCTTTAAGAGAGGCAAATGAAATCTGATATTCTTGTACAATCGTATCTATTTCATCATATTCCTTCTTCAATTCACATAATGAATTATTCAGCTCATTTATCCTATCTTTATTGCCCGATTCTAATTCTATGGATTCTTTAATTAAATCATCGATTTTTTTCTTATCCCTATCTATAACTAGCTTCTCATTTTCTATTATATCTAATTCTTCTTTATAAGCTTTTTTATCTATTTCTACATTCTCTATATTCGAATTAATATTATCTAAGGAGTTTTTAAGATTATTTCTCTGTATATCTATCTGATTGAATTCAGTTTTTATCTTCTCAATCTCATGATTCAATATCTCTATCTCTTCTATAAGATCCTCATATAATTTCTTCTTATTTTTAAACTCGCCTTTTATTTCTCTAAGACTTATAGATAGTTCTTCAATCTGTCTAGATCTTCCGAGTAAGCTTAAGCTATTTCCTCTGAAATTCCCTCCAGTCATAGAACCTCCTGGATTCATAATATCGCCTTCTAATGTTACCATCTTTAAGCTATTATTATATTTTTTAGATATTTCAATCATATTATCAATATCATCAACAATGATCACTCTTCCTAATAGATAATTGAAAATATTATCAAATCTATTATCATATTCTATTATATTAGAAGCCGTCCCTATTATCCCTTTTTCATTTAATATATTCTTTTCAGAATTATTTAGATATCTAGGCTTTATATTATCTAGTGGTAGAAAAGTTATTCTACCAAGTCTATTCTTCTTTAAATAATTTATATAATCTCTAGCATATCTCGTATCTTCTGTTACTATATTTTGTATAGAACCTCCTAAAGCGACTTCAACAGCCTTTTCATATTTTTTATCAGTCCTTATGAGTTCTGCTACGACTCCTAATACTCCTTGACCTATCGAATCTCTCTTAACTGAATTTAAAAAGTTCTTTACGCCTTTATAATAACCTTCATAATCTTTTTGCATTTCTTTTATTATATTCATATTAGACTTATCTTTTTCATACTTTAATTTAAGCTCTTCCATATTCAATCTATATGATTCTGCTCTCTCTTGTACTTTCTTCAATTCTTTCTCTTTTGAGAATCGCATTTTTTCCTTATTCAATATTTCTTTTGATAGATCTTCATTCTTCTTTTCTAAATCTCTTCTCTCAATAAAAATACTATAATTTTTAGAATCTATCTTTTTCAATTCTTTTTCTATTTGAATCTGTCTTTTATTAAAATTATTGAGATTCGAATCGTAACTTGTCTTCTTTATCCTGTATTCAGATATCTTATTTAAGCTATTTATCGTTTCGCTCTTTATTTCTTCAATCTCACTTTCGTATCTATCTATACTATCGGATAATTCTTCTCTCTTTTCAATCTTTCTATTTAGGAAAATATTTTTTTTATCTAATTCTTCTCTTTTCTTTGAATATGACTTTTCATTTTCTAAAATAGATTTTTTTAATTCTTCTATTTCTGAACCTAATAGCTCTATGCTATTAGATAATCTCTTATCTTCAGTTTCATTGCTAAGTAATTTTTCTTCAGTTACACCTATTTTTCGATTATATTGCTCTCTAGAATTTACATATTCATATTTAAACTCATTCATTTTAGATATTTCAGTTTCAATAGATTCAATATTTTCTTCCTTCTCTTCTATCTCTTCTTCTAATTCTATCTCTTTTTGTTCTATAGAATTTAATCTCTCTTCAATATCTTTTAATCCATTCTCAGCTTCAGATTTCTTTTCCTTTTCTTTTTTCATCTCTATTGATAATAATTCAACTTCATATTTTTTCAAATTTTCAGATAATTCTAAGTACTTCTCTGCCTTTTCTGCTTGAACTCTTAAAGGATCTAATTGTATTTCTAACTCAGCAATTATATCCTCTATTCTGATTAAATTATCCTTAGTATTTTTTAATTTCCTTTCAGATTCAATTTTTCTAGTCTTATACTTTACAATACCAGCTGCCTCTTCAAATATATTTCTCCTGTCCTCAGATTTAGAGCTCAATATCTCATCAATTTTTCCCTGTCCTATTATTGAATATCCGTCTTTTCCAATGCCTGTATCCATGAAAACTTCTCTAATATCTTTTAATCTCTTGCTCTTTCCATTTATATAGTATTCACTCTCACCCGTTCTAAATACTCTTCTGCTTATAACTATCTCTTTATACTCAGTATTGAATATATTCTTTTCATTATTCAATATTAGATTGACTTCTGCAAAACCTAGTGGATTAGTGTTTTCTGCTCCTGAAAAGATTATATCTTCCATTTTTTCTCCTCTAAGAGATTTTGCACTCTGTTCTCCTAAAACCCATCTCACTGCATCCGATATATTGCTCTTTCCTGAACCATTCGGCCCTACGACTGCCGTTATACCATCTTCGAATTTCACTACAGTTTTTTTTGCGAAAGATTTAAAGCCTTGTAATTCTAATCTCTTAAGATACATCTTTTCACCTCCTAAGAATCATCTTCTAATAGATATGAATACAATCTATCTTTTATTATATTGATATCAAATACTTTCGATATAATTTGTCTTCTATTTTTTTCTAAATATACTTTTATCTCCTGATCTAAATCATCATTAGCTCTTAATTTAATCTTATCGATTTTAAACTGATCTTTTAATCTCAATATATTTCTTCTCTTCTGTCCTGAAATATATGATATGAGTTTACTTTTTATTTCGATTTCAATCTCAGAAGCTTTTAAAATATTCTTTTTTAAATCAGATAAAATGTACACTATTATATCATAATATATTTCCGATTCCACTAATTGCCTATAGGCAGGATGAAAAGGCCCAGCAACTAAGTCTTTGCCTTCGGCAATATTATCACTCGGTTGTAAGCCTACTCTTATTATATTTATTCCATTTTTCTCGAATAAATATATTATCTTTTTGCAAAGATTTATCGATTCTTCTAAACTCAAAGGTTTGTATTCCCCATTATTATAGTCATTTTCTAATTCGGTTTCTTTTATCACTAATGTCGGATATATTCTTGCAATCTTTGGATTTAAAGAGATAAGCTCTTTTGCAGTTTTTATAGCCTTTTTTTCTGTATCATCAGGTAAACCAAGCATCATTTGTACTCCAAGAGTAAAGTCATTTTCTTTTATCATTTCTGCAGCTTTGAATACAGATTCTCTATCATGGCCTCTATTAGATTTTTTAAGTACATCTGAAGACAAAGACTGTATACCTAGTTCTATTGTATCGACGCCTCTTTTCTTAAGTATATCAATCCTTTCAGAATCTATATAATCTGGTCTAGTAGAGATTCTAATCATATTTACTATACCTCTTTTCTTATAGGAAAAAGCTATATCTAGAAATTTCTTCTGTATATCTAATTCGATTCCCGTAAAGCTTCCTCCAAAAAAAGCAATTTCAAGATTTCTATTATCTTCAGGTATGGTCTTTAAATATTCTTCTATCTTATCTCTAACATCATCTTCATCTATATCTGTGCTGATGCCTGTTATCTTTCTCTGATTACAAAAAACACAGTCATTTGGGCATCCTATATGTGGAACGAATATAGGGATTATAAAGTTTCGCATAGTTTATCATACCCTATTTTAGCTGCATTTTGTTCTGATTCTTTCTTAGTCTTACCCTCACCAACACCATAGACTTCTCCATCTATATATAATTCGGTTAAAAATCTCTTATCATGTTCCGGTCCATATTCGTCTGCTAATACATAGTGCATTTGCCTACTATTATCTTTTTGAAGTATTTCTTGTAATTTAGTCTTATAATCTACAAAGATTACTTTTCCTGAAATAGTATCTTTTAATATATCGAATAGCGATATTTTTAAGAAATCGTATGCTTTTTCAAGACCACCATCTATGTAGATTGCTCCTATTACCGCTTCAAATACATCGGCTAGATTCGAATTTCTATCTCGACCTCCACCTTTTTCTTCTCCTTTTCCAAGTTTTAAATATTTTCCAATACCTATTTTTTTAGAAGCCAATGATAGACTGTTTTCACAGACTACTAATGCCCTTATTTTCGTCATATCGCCTTCAGTATAATCTGGAAAATTTCTAAATAAGTATTCTGATATTAAAAGACTCAATACTGAATCTCCTAAAAACTCTAATCTCTCGTTGAATTCTATTTCTTCTGATTTTTCATTAGCATAGGAACTATGTGTCAATGCGATTAATAATAGATCTTCGTCTTTAAATTTATATTTTATTTTTTTCTCCAATTCTCCTATCATAAATATCCTCCGTAAACGTATTATCTCAAAATATTTTCTCTATATATCTATAAAAGAAATACTTTGAAATAAAACTATATTTTTATAAAGAATAAAAGTCTTCTTTTAAATCAAGAAGACTTTTATTCTTTATATCTACCCAATATTATACTGGCATTTTGACCACCAAATCCTAATGAGTTTGAAAGTGCATAGTCTATTTTTATATTTTCAGCCTTATTAGGCACATAGTCTAGATCACATTCTTCATCTTTATTCTCATAGTTTATTGTAGGTGGTAAAAACTCCTCATCAATTGCTACTGCACATGCACAAGCTTCTATTCCACCTGCAGCACCTAAAAGATGACCTGTCATAGATTTAATTGAACTCACTTTTATTTTATCTATTGAATTTTTAAATAAGTCTTTAATGGCCATAGTCTCATATAGATCATTGTAATAAGTCGATGTTCCATGTGCATTTATATAATCGATATCTTCTGGTTTTAATCCGGCTTTTTTAATAGCCATCTCCATAGATCTTCTGGCTCCTTCTCCATTTTCCGCCGGAGTAGTTATATGATTCGCATCACAGGATAGACCATATCCAAGAACTTCTGCATATATCTTTGCATTTCTCTTCTTTGCATGCTCTAATTCTTCAAGAATTAATATTCCAGCTCCTTCTCCCATTACGAATCCATCTCTATCTTTATCGAATGGTCTGCTCGCTTTCTCAGGTTGATCATTTCTAGTCGATAATGCTTTCATAGATGCAAATCCCGATACAGACATCTCTGTTATAGAGGCTTCTGTTCCACCAGTTATAATTATATCTCCATCACCTCTTTTTATTATCTCAAATGCATCTCCTATAGCATGAGTTGATGAAGCACAAGCTGTAACTATGGTCTCATTCGGTCCTTTAGCTTTAAATTTTATGGCAATATTTCCAGCTGCCATATTCGTTATCATCATTGGTATGAAAAAGGGACTTATTCTCTTAGCTCCACGATCTTTAAATATATTACTCTGCTCCTCAAACGTTCCAATGCCACCTATACCAGAGCCTATTATAACGCCAAATCTTTCCTTATCAATATTGTCAAGATCGATTTTTGCATCTTCTAATGCCATCTGTGATGCAGCAACACCATATTGTGAATATAAATCCATTCTTTTAGCTTCTCTTTTAGAGAGATAATTTTCAACATTAAAATCTTTAACTTCCGCAGCTATTTTGACCTGCAGATCTTCATTTTCAAATCTTGTAATCTTTCCTACTCCAGATTTACCCTCTTTTAGAGATTTTACAAATTCTTCTTTTCCAATACCTATTGGACTAACTGCTCCTACTCCTGTTATTACGACTCTTCTCTTCATATTATCTCCAACCTTTATTTATTAAATAAGGTCCCTATAGGGACCTAGTAATATTAAGCATTCTTTTCTATATAATCTACTGTATCTTTAACAGTTTTTATCTGCTCAGCATCTTCGTCTGGTATCTCTAAATCGAATTCCTCTTCAAATGCCATAACTAATTCAACTACATCTAGTGAATCAGCTCCTAAATCATCTTGAAATGATGATTCTAATTCAATTTTATCCTCTTCAACATCTAGTTGCTCAGCAATTATCTCTTTTACTTTTTCAAAAGTCATTATTATACCTCCTTTCAATTACCCTATTTCCATAATATTATAACATAATAAATATATTCATAACCACTAAATCATTCCACCGTCTACTACTATTACCTGTCCGGTAATATATGATGAAATATCGGAAGCTAAAAATGCAACTGTATTTGCTATATCATCTGCAGTTCCAAGCCTTCCGAGTGGTATTGAACTCTTATAACTCTCAATTATATCATCTGATAGCTTCTCAGTCATATCTGTTTCAATGAATCCTGGAGCAATAGCATTAACTCTAATATTCTTCTTTGCAATCTCTTTAGCAAGTGATTTAGTAAATCCAATTACACCGGCCTTCGATGCTGAATAATTAGTTTGCCCTGCATTCCCAGAAATACCAACTATTGATGATATATTTATAATAGATGCATTCCTAGTCTTTAAAATAGGTCTTAAAATAGATTTAGTTATATTGAATACTCCTTTTAAATTCACATCTATTACTGAATCAAAATCTTCTTCAGACATTCTAAGTAATAGATTATCTCTCGTTATACCCGCATTGTTTACAACTATATCTATACTCCCTATTTCCTTTAATGCATTATCTACAAGCTCTTTTGCCTGTTCAAAATCCGATATATCGGCTTTTATGAATAAGGAATTTCTTCCTAGAGATTCTATTTCTTTTACTACTGATTCTGCTTCTTCTTCATTTCCAATATCATTTATAACTATATCTGCTCCTAATTCTGCTAATTTAATAGCTATTGCTTTTCCTAATCCTCTTGAAGCACCTGTTATCAATGCTTTTTTCCCAATTAGATTCATCTTATCCCTCCTGAATCGAATTAATGACTTTTTCAATCGTTTCATATTCATCTGCATTAAGAGTTTTAACTTTTACGCCTTCAGATTTTGCAGTTTTCTTTACAAAAGAAGAAAGTGTCTTGCCGACTCCAACTTCTATAAATATTTCGATTCCATCTCTTATCATATTCCTTATAATATCTTCAAACATTATAGAAGATGATATCTGATTTACTAAATTATCTACTAGATCTTCATCTTCAAATTTCTCTCCAGTTATATTAAGGTATATATCCTTATCTGGTTTTTTTATTTCAATCTTCTCTAAAATCTCTCTTAGCTCTTCTCCTGCTTCTAAGAGCATTTCTGTATGGAAAGGACCACTTACAGATAGAGGTATACATCTTTTTGCTCCCTTTTCCTTAAGTACAATATTAGCTTCATCTACTATCTCTGCTTCACCAGATATGACTATCTGCCCAGGACAATTATAATTTGCTATCTCTATTATACCTTTTTCAGTTAATTCTCCTACGACCTCTTCTATTATATTCTTATCTAACCCTATTATAGCTGACATCTTACCTTTTCCAAATGGAACTGCCTTTTCCATAAGTAATCCTCTTTTTCTTACAAGATCTATTCCATCTCTATAATCGATTGAATTGGCTTCTATAAGAGCTGAGTATTCACCTAAACTAAGTCCTGCTACTGCTCTAGCTTCTATGCCTTTCGATTTCAATATTTCACAGACCATATGCGATACCATTACTATAGATGGTTGTGCTATTTCTGTCTTCTTTAACTCTTCTTCATCTCCATCGAAAATGATCTTCTTTAAATCAAAACCAATTATTTCCTCTGTTGTTTCAACTATTTTCTTTGCAATATCGAAATTTTCATAGAGAGATTTTCCCATACCAATATATTGAGCCCCTTGACCTGGAAATAAAAAAGCTATATTCTTCATAAGTACTCCTCCTAATTAGAAACTCATCATATCTTCTATATTCTTTGATAAATCTTTCGCTTCTTTTACAATATCTAAGATTATCTCTTCACATGATTTTATATCTCTTATCATTCCTGAAATCTGACCTGCCATCATAGATCCAGTTTTTATCTCTCCATCTATTACTGCAGCTCTCAGAGCACCTCTACCATATTCTTCCATCTCTTCAATAGTCTTTCCTTCTCTTTCCATCTCTTCAAGTTTTTTCGCAAAATTATTGCTAAGAACTCTTACTAAATGGCCTGTCATTCTACCAGTTACTATTGCATCCCTGTCCTTTGCTTTTAATACAGCCTCTTTAAATTTCTGATGAGCTATGCATTCCTCAGAACATATAAATCTAGTTCCTATCTGAACAGCTTCAGCTCCTAATGCCATAGCCGCAACTAATCCTCTTCCATCTGCAATTCCACCAGCTGCTATTACTGGTATATCAACAGCATCTACTACCTGAGGGAGTAAACATATAGTAGTGAGCTCTCCAATATGTCCTCCTGCTTCTGTTCCTTCTATTATGAGTGCATCTGCACCGTTTCTTTCCATTCTCTTTGCAAGAGCGACTGTCGGAACTACAGGTATTACTTTTATATTATTTTCTTTAAATCTCTTCATATATTTTCCTGGATTACCAGCACCAGTAGTTACCATACTAACTTTTTCTTCACATACTAAATCCACAATTTCATCAATATATGGAGATAATAGCATTATATTAACACCAAAAGGTCTGTCGGTTAATTCTCTTATCCTTTTAATCTGTTTTCTTATACATTCTGCATCGGCACTACCACAGCCAATAATTCCCATACCTCCAGCATCAGATACTGCCGAAGCTAATTCTGCAGTACCAAGCCAAGCCATTCCTCCTTGAAAAATGGGGTATTTTATATTAAGTAATTCACAAATTCTATTCTTCATAAATCCTCCTAAATACTGGATTTCAACACAGATGTTCCCCAGGTTAGACCTCCACCAAATCCAATTAATAGTATTGTATCATTCTTTTTTATCTTTTTAGAATCAATAGATTCATCTAATGCAACAGGAATAGAAGCTGCCGACATATTGCCATATTTATTTAAATTCACTAATATCTTCTCTTTTCCCAATTTTAATTTCTTATTAGCAGAATCTATTATTCTGATATTTGCTTGATGAGGAATCATATAATCCAGCTCTTCTGTTCTCATATCCAATTCTTTTAATATATTATTTGCTATTTCAGGAAGCTTCTTTACTGCAAATTTGAAAATATCGCTTCCATTCATCTTTATATAGTTCTCTCTTTTCTCTAATCTCTCTTTAGTAATAGGAAGAACTGATCCTCCTGAAGGCACTATCAATTTTTCAGCACCCGATCCATCGCTTCCGAGACTAAAGCCTAATATGCCTTCATTATCAACCTCTCCTACGACTACAGCTCCTGCTCCATCTCCAAAGAGCACACAAGTAGATCTGTCTTCCCAATCGATTATACTAGACATTTTTTCTGCACCAATTAATAGTATTTTTTTACATAATCCTGAACTGATATATGCATAAGCCATAGACAGTCCATATATAAATCCCGAACATGCTGCAGATATATCGAATGAAGGAATTTGTCTACAACCTAATTTTTTCTGCACTAAACAAGCAGTCGCTGGAGTAGGCTGATCTGGAGACATAGTTGCTACAATTATCATATCTATTTCATCTCTATCAATTCCTGCGCTCTCTATCGCCTTTAATCCTGCTTTAAACGCAAGATCCGAAGTCGATTCACCTTCAGCTATACGCCTTTCTTTTATACCTGTTCTAGTATAAATCCACTCATCTGAAGTATCTACAATTTTCTCAAGATCATAATTAGTCATTATCTTTTTTGGTAGATACGACCCTGTCCCTATAATTCCAATATTATTATTAGTTTTCATTTCTTTCCCCCAGAAGCCTTTTCTCTATACTTTGAGATATATCGTTTTTTACAACTTCCCTTGCCTGTCTTATCGCATTCTTTATAGCTATATAATCCGAGCTCCCATGAGCTTTTATAACCGGTTTAGATAACCCTAATAAAAGGGCCCCGCCATAATCATTATAAGATAATGTCTTTCCCATTTCTTTTAAATCGTCTTTTACGAATAAACCTGCAATCTTTGATTTAAAAGACTTTTTAAAAACACTTTTTATATTACCAAATAAAAAATCTGCAGTACCTTCTAAAGTCTTTAAAATCATATTTCCAGTAAATCCATCACAGACTAATATATCTGCTTTAGATTTAAATATATATCTTGGCTCTACATTGCCTATGAAATTCAATTTTGACTCTTCTAATAAACGATAACTCTCTTTATATAGTTCTATTCCTTTTTCCTTCTCCTCGCCTATATTTATGAGTCCTACCTTTGGTGATTCCATTTTTAATATGGACTCAGCAAAAATACTGCCCATAATTGCAAATTGATAGAGATATTTAGCCTTGCATTCAGAATTTGCACCGGCATCTAAAAGAAATCCATTTCCATCGACCTTAGGATATATAAAGCCTATTGCCGGTCTATCTATTCCCTTTATTCGCTTTACTATTAATATTCCACCACTCAATAATGCACCAGTGCTCCCTGAAGAAACGAATGCATCAACTTTCCCTTCTTTTAAAGCTCTCATACCAATAACAATGGAGGAATCTTTTTTTCTTCTTATCGCCATAGCCGGTTCTTCATTATTTTCTATTACTTCATCTGCATTTATTATCTCTACTCTTTCATTCTCATAATTACTATTTTCCATTGCTCTTTTAATCTCTTCTTCTCTACCTATTAGAGCAATTTCTATATCTTTAAATTCATCTAGAGCCATAAAAGCTCCTTTTAAATTAGAGGAAATTCCTTTATCTCCTCCCATCAAATCTATAGCAATTTTCAAAATTATCACTCCTGAAATATCTGTATAGATTATCATTTAATTTTATTCTAAATAAAATTATATAATATCTTTCTGTTAAAATCAATCGTTTTATTTAATAAGATTGTGTATTTTATAATATCTATACACTACATACTATAATCATATATAATATTTATATTGATTTTATAATTCAATATTTATGTTAAATGATAATTTATACTCTCTTTTTTTCAATATTTTTTAATAGTCCTTTAGTTCTACGCCTAGATAGTTTTCTAGACTCTTAATTCTCTGTTCTTGATTTTCTATATCTTCAAAAATAAGAGAATTATTCTGATTTCTAAGTCTTAATAATTCCTTTATAATGGCTCTTGGTTCAGCTGTAACTGGTGTATTTATCCTTTTAAGAGGTTTATCACTATTGATATCTGATATGCCATGATCCGTTCCAAGTCTAAATTCATATCCAAGTTTCTTATAAATCGAATCTATATAATCTGTATTAAGACCCATTGGATAAGTGAATACATTCGCTTTATATCCTAGATAATTTTCCATCTTCTGCTGAAATAATATATTATCGCCTGATATTCTACCTTCAATTCTTAAATCAAAATCGTCTTTCTTCCCTAATACTCCTCTAATTTGATTTACACCATCACCATCAATATGAAGATCATAAGTATGATTTTGAATATCTATAACTCCCGTATCGACCATTTCTTTTGCATTATCCCAAGTAATATAGCTCAAGCTTTTATTTGACCAATCTTCGTCTTTAGCTTCATCAACATATTTACCGATTATAGAAATTGTAGCCTTCATACCTAGCTCTTTTAAAATTGGATAGGCTATTTCATAATTGCTTCTATATCCATCATCGAAAGTTATTATCACTGAATTCTTGGCTATTTTCTTATTTCCTTTTTTAAATTCAATATAATCATTAAAACTTATAGCTTGGTATTTCAATGCTTTTAAATACAGTAGATATTCTTTAAGAGCATTTTCGCTAATTATTACTCCAATATTGCCATTGTATTCTTTTCTAATCTCATGAAATATGAGAATAGGTATGTTCTGACTATCGTTTAGACTTAATTCATCACCGTATTTTTCGAATGAATAGTCAAATTTAGATTCGAATTCGGCTCTTTGAACAGCTAATTCGTCTTTTTCTATCTCTTCTTCCATATCCTCTTCATTTTTTTCTTCTTTAGGTTTAATTTCGATTTTTTCACTATTTCTTTCCGGTTCAATTTCTTTTTTAAAAGATATATCTCTTTCTTTACAAGCAGATATCAATACGATAGATGCAAATAATAAAAACAAAAGTTTTTTTCTCATCTCATCACTCCAAGATCTTTTAGATTATTAAAAAAGAGGGGTAAATAGAAATTTACCCCTCTTTTCATATTCTATAAAAGAATCTGCGCAAGTTCTCTTATATATTAGTCTACTGCTACAACTTCTTTGTTTTTATAATAGCCGCAAGTTCCACATACTCTATGTGGTAATTTCGGCTCATGACATTGTGGGCATTGAACCACAGTTGCTTTCTTTAATATTTGAGCTGAAGCTCTTCTCTTATCTCTTTTCGCTTTTGATGTTTTACGCTTAGGTACTGCCATCTAAAACACCTCCTTAATCCTCTAAATATCTCACCTAATCTATTTTATCATATCTCTACTGAGTAGAGAATCTTTTTTTGGTTAAACCACAAAGTTTTTATCTTTATTTAGAGTAATTCCTTGAGTTTAGCCAATCTCGGGTCAACATCATCAGTTTCACAGTCACAACTCTGTTCATTGAGATCGGCCCCACAATTACTACAAAGGCCTTTGCAATCTTCCGAACAGATGACTTTCATTGGTGACGAAGTAATGATTAAATCGTATATAAATTCTTCTAAGAATATCTCATCTTCATTATAGAGGGCTTCAGTATCATCACTCGACTCATCTTCTCTTCCCTCTCTAATCAGTGGAAGGTCAAAATTCTCTTTAATTTCAACTTCTGTTTCTTTTAAACAGCGAGCACAACCATCTTTAAATATATATATAAGCTCTCCACTTAGTACTCCAGTTTCTTCTCCTGCATATATAGTCCCTCTTAAATTAACTGGAGATAAGACCTTATTAAAAAATCTATCTTCATCAATCGTCAATTTCTCATCTATCTGAAGAAATGCCTCTAAACCATTTATAAGTTTTTCTAAATTCAGCTTCATTTCCTGTCACCTCTTATTATGTTGCCAAAATTAATTATATTGTGCATCATTATTTTTGTCAAGTATTTTTATTGACAGATATAAAAAAGGTAAGAGAATTCTCCTACCCTTTCAATATTTTACTATTTAACTAAATTTAATGTATCTCTAGCTATCATAAGCTCTTCATTAGTTGGTACAACTAATACTTTAACTTTAGAGTCATCTGTACTTATTATTGTCTCTTTTCCTCTTACTTTATTCTTTTCACTATCTATTTTAACACCTAGATATTCTAATGCATCACATACATATTCTCTATCTTCAGGTGAGTTCTCTCCAACTCCTGCAGTAAATACTATAGCATCTACGCCATTCATTGCTGCTGTATATGCTCCAACATATTTTAATACAGAGTATTTAAACATATCTAGAGCTAGTTGTGCTCTTTCATTTCCTTTTTCGGCCTCATTTTCAACATCTCTGAAATCACTACTTATCCCCGAAATACCTAGAACACCAGATTTTTTATTAAGTAAATCGCTCATCTCTTCAGGATTTAAATTCTCTTTTTGCATTACGAAAGGCACGATTGCAGGGTCAATATCTCCTGTTCTAGTCCCCATAATCAATCCTTCAAGAGGAGTGAATCCCATACTAGTATCTAAACACTTTCCATCTTTAACGGCTGAAACTGACGAACCATTTCCTAAATGGCAAGTAACCATTTTTAAATCCTTTAAATCCTTCCCTAAAATTTCAGCTGCTCTATGTGATACATAGTTATGAGATGTTCCATGCGCTCCATATCTTCTTATACCATATTTCTCATATAGTTCATATGGTAGAGCATATAGATAAGATACTTTAGGCATTGTCTGATGGAATGCAGTATCGAATACCGCTACCATAGGTACATTAGGCATAATTTCTTGACAAGCTTCAATCCCCATAATATTAGGTGGATTATGAAGAGGTGCTATATCTATACATTCTCTAATTCCTTCCATTACCTTATCATCTATTATCTCTGATTTTGTAAAATTCTCTCCTCCATGAACTACTCTATGCCCAACGGCACCAATTTCATCCATAGATTTAATAGCTCCTATTTCATCATCGGCAAGTGATTCGATTACTATTTCTAAAGCTCTCTTATGATCAGGCATAGGTTTTTCTATTATAACTTTTTCTTTTCCAATAACCTCATGCTTAACTCTTGAGCCTTCTATACCTATTCTCTCTGCTAATCCTTTAGCAAGTTCTTTTTCATTATCCATATCGATTAATTGATATTTTAATGACGAAGATCCACAGTTTATTACCAAAATATTCATCCAAAATCCTCCTTATTCTAATATCTATTTTTATGATATTATAGTTGTAGGAAAAAAGCAACCTGTTACGATGTATTAATTGTCTATTTCTAAAAGGTTTTGCAAATAAATAGCAATAAAATTAATAATATAGAGAGGATGAACTCTATTGAAGATTCTGGGCATTATAGCTGAATACAATCCATTTCATAATGGACATATTTACCATATAGAGAAAGCAAAGGAACTAACCGAAGCTGAAGCAACTATTGTCTTAATGAGTGGAAATTTTGTCCAAAGAGGTGAACCAGCTATTATTGATAAATGGAGAAGAGCTAAGATTGCAGTTTTAAACGGAGTAGATCTTGTAATAGAACTGCCCTTTATATACTCTTCTCAAACTGCAGAGATATTCTCTGATGGCAGTATAAGAATATTGAACTCTTTAAACTCTATAGATTATATTGGTTTTGGATCAGAAGCTAGGAATTTAAATACTATAGAGAAAATAGTTAATATATTAATTGAAAATCCTAAAGAATACAATCTTCTTTTAAAGGAAAGATTAGAGAAAGGTTATAATTATCCAAATGCTCGTGAATACGCGCTTTCAAATATTGTTGAAGGAATTGAGAATATTATATCAAAGCCTAATAATATCCTAGCTATAGAGTATATTAAAGCCTTAAAGAAAATAAATAGCTCTATTCGTCCAATAAATATTATAAGAAAAGATAATCATAATAGTGATATTATAAATTCAGAAATCAGTTCTGCAACTGCCATTAGAAAAACATTATTAGATAGTCAGAAATTGAATATAAATAGTATAAAAAAGACTATACCTAATAGTACTATTGAAGAGTTGAATTCATTTATATTAGATCAGAAAAAATTCATCTCAAAAGAAGAACTTCATAATATCTTCCTATTCAATATTATAAGATCTGATTTAAAAGATGATATATTCGAACTCAATCCTTCATTGATAAATAGAATTAAGAATAGCCTATATCTAAATCAAGATATTAGAGATATTATAGATAATATTTACACTAAGAATTATACTTCTACTAGAATAAATAGGGTTATATTGAATACTATTATGGACTTAAAGAAAGACGATATGATGGAATTTAAAGAATATAGTCCTAGATATATAAGAATTCTTGCTTCTAATAATAAGGGCTTTAAAATAATTAATGAGATAAAGAAGAATTCAGATATAAATATCATAAATACCTATTCAAAAAAAGATCATTTAAATCGATTAGATAGAAAGATCATAGAATACGATGAGAGAGCAACAGATCTATATTATTTTTTACTATCAAAAAATACAGGAAAGTTAATGACTAAAATGGATTATAAAAAATCTCCTTTTATAATAAAATAAACTCGGAAAAATCCGAGTTTATTCTTTATTTTAATTCTTGTTTATTCTCTTGTACCTTCATATATATATCTTCTATATCTGCTCTTAATTCACTTAATTTAGTTTCAATACCTGAAAGAACTTCATCTGCATAAGCTATAGAGCCACTTCTTATCTGATCTGCACTATGCTCTGCTTTGGCAACTTTTTCCTTTGCAATTTCCTCTGCCTCTCTCATTATAGCAGCCTCTTCTATCTTCTTTCTAGCATATAGTTCAGCTTCTTCTTTCATCTGTCTAGCTTCTTGTCTAGCATCATTTATAATTCTCTGTTTTTCAATATTTATCATCTCAGCTTCTTCAATCTCTTTAGGTAATTCAGATCTTATATCTTCAATTATCTCTAATAGATCATCTTTTTCAACCATAACTTTTCTTGAAAAAGGAACTGCTGAACCCTCTTTAACTATTGCTTCCATTTCTTCTAAAAGCTCTGTCGTCTTCATAAAAAATCCTCCTTATTTTTAATAAAAATCTTTAATAAATTTCTCATTTAATGCTTTTTCAACTATATCTGGAACTAAATCTTTAACATCCCCACCATGACTAGAAACTTCTTTTACCACGCTTGAACTCAAGAAAGAATATTTTGAACTCGCTATAAAAAAGAAGGTCTCTAAATCTTGATATAAGCTTTTATTTATCAATGCCATCTGCATTTCATACTCAAAATCTGAAACTGCTCTTAATCCTCTAACTATAAGCTTTGCTTCTTTTTCCTTTGCATAATCGATTAATAAACCAGAAAAAGAATCCACTTCAATATTATCATATCCTTCTAAAGATTTCTCAATCATATCGACTCTTTCTTCAACCGTGAATAAAGTTTCTTTCGAGCTATTATTAAGTACTGATACTATGACTCTATTAAATTTTTTGCTACATCTTTCAATTATATCTATATGTCCATTCGTAATCGGATCAAAGCTACCTGGATATATTACAGTCATTTTTATTCCAACTTCCTAAAAAAAGTGATTGCAGTAGAACCATAATTTCTTCTATCAATTTTTTCTATACCATAGTATTCATCAGCAAATTCTAGCTCCACCTCATGTTCTATTATTATAATAGATCTATCATTTAATAAATTACTATTAGAAATTCTTTCTAAGGTTTTTTCGGCTAAACCCTTATTATATGGAGGATCTAAGAATATATAATCGAATTTCAATCTCTTCTTATCAAAAATTTCTATAGATTTTATTACATCATTTCTATATACTTCCGTCGATTCCTCAACTCTACATTTTTTTATATTTTCTTTTAAAATAGAGACCGAATTCTTGTCATTTTCTATAAAATAGACTTTTTTCGCACCTCTACTTAAAAATTCAAGGCCAATATTGCCAGAACCTGAGAATAAATCTAGAACGATAGAATTACTCTCTATATATCCTAATATATTGAAGAGTGATTCCTTAACTCTATCTGCTGTCGGTCTAGTATCATTTCCCTTAGGTGACTTTAATCTTAACCCTCTCATATTACCTGAAATAATCCTCATATAAAAACTCCAATTTAAAATTTTATTTCTGAAATATATTTTATCAGATAGTTTAGATTTTAGCAATGAAAAGCAAAGGAATAAATAACTGAAAATAGGGTATATATATAATAGATGGAATACCTATATAAAGGGGGAGAATATAGTGATTCATTTAATTAAGAAGTTGAAGATAAAAGCTTTAACTTCAATAATAATAGTTTCATTTATTTTTATGGGAAGTAATTCATATGCTTATTATGATACTTATAACCACTGGGCAGAGCCTTATATTGATGAAATGTTCTATGCTGGAGCACTTTCGCAATTTGGTTATGAGTATATATATCCAGATAGTTTAATGACTAGAGAAGAATGTGCGATGCTAATAAACGATTCTTTTACAGCATATTATGGCTATGTACCAGTATATCCACCATATGGATATACTCAGTTCTATGATTTAAATCCTTACGATTATTATAGCCAGATCGTATCATCTCTTGCAAATTTAGAGTATTATTCCGTTTATACTTCTGATTTCTATTATGATGATTATGGTAATGTTTTTTATCTACCAACATCTATAATAGATGGAATGCCGGATGGAAGTTTTCAACCATACTCTCCAGTAACTAGAGCACAATTTGCTAAGATGATTATAAATGCGCTTGACTGTTTTGGGTATTTACATTTAGATTCTTCTATGGAATTTGCATATGATGGAGATTATATTGGTCATTGGGGTGAAAGATATCTTTATATGGCACAGGCTTTAGGAATAATGAATGGATATAATTATTTTTATAATTCATATGGAGCACTTTATAGCACTATGCTTCCTGATAATCCTATAACTAGAGCCGAAGCTATTAAAATGACATCGACTATAAAATATTATTATTATCAAAATTTATCTAGTAGACCCAATAACGATTTAACTTATTATTATTATAAATTATTTGATTACAATGGATTTTTATATTAAAACAATGGAGGCCGATATTTCAATATATCGGCCTCTTTCTATATTATTAATTTCTCCGCAATCTCTTCTATTAAGTATCTGTTCTCTAAAGGTTCTATAAATTCCTTAGGTATAGATTTTTCTCCAAGATATACTCCTAAGATATTTCCTGTCACAGCACCTGTTGAATCGCTATCACCACCATGATTGACAGCAGTTTTTATAGCTTTAATAATATCATTTTTATATTTTATAGATGAATATATTGCTATAGCTAAAGTTTCTTCTGCTACCCATCCCTGACCTAAATTTATTATATTATCTATATCTTTATTATCAGTTTTTTTAGCTAATCTAATAGCCTTCTTACTTAAATCAGTAAAATAGTCAATATATTTCGATTTACAGAATCTCATATCTGTGTCTTCAATAGCATCTATTATCATCTCTTCTAAATCCCTATCTTCTCTAAAAATTCTTACAATAATATCAGTCATACAATATACAGGAATATATGCTAATGGATGTCCATGTGTCATTGCAGCTATCTGTGCAGAAATCTCAGCTATATCTAGTATATTCTTATCGGATCTTGCTCCGTAATATATTCCAACAGGTGCATTTTTCATAAGACCACCACAACCTTTACTATCGTTTAAAGGTTTTTCCATACTACCAATTTTTCGATTCATAAGACTGTATATACATGTCATTCCCGGTTCTCTAATATCGTTAATTCCCTCTATATGCTGTATCTTAGATATATTCGGATTTTCAAAATTATTATTAGGCATCAAAACTTTCAATTGTGTCTTTAACCAATCTAGATAATGGCTATGTATATCTCTAAGAAGATTGATTTCATCATCATTATAGATTAAGGCTTCTGCCGTATAAAGAGTCAATTGAGTATCATCAGATATTATTGCCTCTTTATCGTATAGTCTATAATTTTGTATTCCATCTTCACCATATTTCTGATAAATCTTTTCTAATGAATCGAGTTCAATTTCAAAACCTAAAGCATCACCAATAGCTCCAGCTAATAGTGAACCTTTTGCCTTATCAATTTTATCCATATAATCCCTCTATTCTGAATTAATTTGCAAGCTCTCGCAGTTTTTCTATCTGCTCTTCTCTTCCTAGAACTAATAATATATCGCCCTTTTTTATCATATAATTAGAACTCGGATTAAAATATAGCTTCTCATTACCTTCACTCTTCACTGCAAGTACTACTAAGCCTGTCTTTTTAGGTATTTCAGCTTTTCTCAATTCTAAATTGTTTAAATAAGAATTAGGACTGACCTCTACTTGTTCTAAATCTAATTCTATCTCTCCCATTCTTGTGACAACATCTAAAAACGATATTATATGTGGTTTCATCATAAGAGCTGCAATTCTACTACCACCAATTTCATTCATCGATATGGTCTTATCTGCTCCGACTTTTTTCAATTTTTCATGAGATGTTTCATCTATTGCTTTAGATATTATATGAAGATTAGGATTTATAGTTCTTGCAGTAAGGGATGTGACTATATTGTCAGCATCGGTTGGCAATACAGTTATTAAACCTTTTGCTTTTTCAACTCCTGCTCTTAAGAGTACTTTATCTTCTGTAGAATCACCATGTATAACTGTATAATCCTCTTCTCTCAATCTTAAATACTTATCTTCTTCTAACTCTATTATTACAAATTCTGAATCTGTTTTTTTAAATTCTTTTACAATTACAGAGCAGGTCTCTCCGCCTCCGCAAATTATAATATGATTTTCTAATTTTTTTATTCTCTTTTCCATTCTCTTATCTCTCCATATATTCTGCATAGTTCCTTCTACAAACATCACTATTAAAGTCGTAAATGTATAACCGACCGTTCCTACTCCGAGTAGAATTAAAAAAATTGAAAATAACTTTGCAATTGAATTCATAGTAGCAACTTCTTTAAAACCAACTGTAGATATAGTAATTATAGTCATATAAATAGCATCTATTAAAGTGATTTTTAATATAAACATATATCCAATCGTACCCATTAACAATATACTTAAAAATATTCCTGTTATGATCTTAATCTTCTTCTTATCCTCTTTACTATTCATCGCTCCTCCTAAAGTAAAATCTTTATAAAATAATTATAAATGAAAAAAGAGATTAAGTAAATTGATTAAGTAAAGCTAAGATAAATATATTTTGATGATAAAAAAACTGAGCAAATAAATTCTATATATTTGCTCAGTCTTAAATTAATAATTCTATATCTATTCTGCTATTTCAACATGTAGATACGATTCATCCATAGCTTTTAATGCTTCCTCTTCAGATTCCACTTTTTCTATATTAACGGCTGAAATCTTATACTCTGCCGTCTTAGTTATAGGGTCAAACTCTGAATTAGTTAAATCATTTACAGGTGACTCTTTATAGTGGAAAGTCATAAACATTAATCCTTCTTTCAATCTATCAGTTATTTTAATTCTAGTAACTATACTTCCTCTTCTAGAAGTAACTCTGATAAATGAATCTTCATCAAGTCCATATTTCTTAGCATCTTCTGGACTTATCTCTGCAAGCTCATGTGGTCTTAATCCATCTAATGCATCTGACTCTCTTGTCATAACATTATAATGGTATAGCATTCTTCCCGTTGTAAGAAGAATAGGATATTCATCACAGCATAATTCAGCTGGCTCTTCATATTCAACCGGAATCATAAGACCTCTACCTATAGGGAATTTACCTTCATGTAAGAATTTAGTTCCTGGATGATCTAGAGTTGGACATGGCCATTGTAGTCCATCCTTATCTATTCTTTCATAAGTTATACCTCTATAAGTAGGCATACATTCTCTTATCTCATTAAATATATCTTCAGCCGATTCATAATCGAATCCTGGTGCTCCCATAGCTTTTGCTATATCGCATAGTATTTCCCAATCTAATCTAGCTTCTCCTGGTGGATCTACAGCCTTTCTAACACGTTGAACTCTTCTCTCCGTATTAGTAAAAGTTCCATCTTTTTCAGCATAGCATGTAGCTGGTAATACAACATCAGCATATTTAGATGTCTCTGACATTATAATATTTTGTGTAACTAAGAAATCTAAATTATTTAGAGCTTTCTTAACATGATTAGCATCAGGGTCAGTTAGAACAGGATCCTCACCCATAACTATCATAGCTTTAATTCCAGCATCATCAGCAGCTGAATCTAACATCTCTGGAATTCTAAGACCTGGATTAGTATTTAATTTTACTCCCCATCTCTTTTCATATTCCTCTACTACTGTTGGATCATATGCTTGTTGATATCCTGGGAAATAGTTCGGTAATGCAGCCATATCACAAGCCCCTTGAACATTATTTTGTCCTCTCAATGGATTAACACCTGAGCATTCTTTTCCTAAATGACCAGTTAACATTGCAAGGTTAGCAAGGTTCATAACATTAGCCGTTCCAGTAGTATGTTCAGTTATTCCTAATGTGTAGAATATTCCTGCTTTATCAGTAGTAGCATATATTCTAGCCACTTCATAAAGTGTTTCAACTGGTATTTCAGTGATTTCAGAAGTATATTCTGGAGTGTATTTTTCAACAACTTCTGCTACTTCTTCAAAATCGGCACATCTCTCTTCTATGAATTTCTTATCGTGTAAATCTTCTTTAATTATTATATGCATTAAACCATTTATTAATGCTGCATCAGTTCCAGATTTCAATGGTAACCAATGCGTTGCAAAATCAGCAATTTCTGTCTTTCTTGGATCTATTACTATTAATGTAGCACCTTTACGTGCAGCTTGCTTCATCTTATTTCCAATAATAGGATGAGCTTCAGTAGTATTAGAACCTATTATGAATAATACATCATTATGCTGAATTTCGTTTATAGAGTTCGTCATAGCTCCACTTCCAAATGTAGCTGCAAGACCTGCAACTGTAGGAGCATGTCAGGTTCTAGCGCAATGGTCAACATTATTAGTACCCATTGCAACTCTCATCATCTTTTGGAAGACAAAATTGTCCTCATTAACACATCTAGCCGAACTCAATCCTGCTATTGCATCTCCGCCATATTTTTCCTTAATCTCACTTAATTTTGATGCGATTAGATTAATCGCTTCTTGCCAAGAAGCTCTTCTAAACTTACCATCTGCTTCTTTTATAAGCGGATATTTCAATCTCTCATCACTATTTATCATATCAATATGGAATCTACCTTTAACACACATAGCTTTTCCATTAACTATCGAATCTTCATGCGGTGTAACACCTATTACTTTTCCATCTTTAACATTTAAATCAAAATTACATCCAGTTCCACAGAATGGACAAGTAGTAGTAACTTTTTTAACTTCCCAAGGTCTTACTCCCATAAGTTGTCTGTTTAAAATCGCTCCTGTAGGACATTCAGAAATACATTGTCCACAGAATCTACAGTTCTCTTTATTTAAATCTAAATCAAATCCTGTAGCGATTTTAGACTCTATACCTCTTCCAATGAAATCGATTGCTGTAGTTCCTTGTACCTCTTTACAAACTTTCACACATTTACCACAGAGAATACATTTATTTTGATTTCTAATCATTACAGGATTCGATGTATCTAATTCATAATCTTCTTTATTCTTCTTATAAGGTGACATAGAAACACCATATCTGTAACAATATTCTTGTAGTTTACATGTTCCAACTTTTTCACAAGTTAAACAGTCTGATGGATGATTAGCCCAAATCAGTTCTAACAGATCTTTTCTTACCTTTACAACTTTTTCTGATTCTGTTAAAATATCCATTCCCTCTTGAACAGGCGTTGAACAAGCAGCCATTAGCCTAGGACTACCTTTTATTTCAACTACACATATTCTACAACCCGAAAAGTTTGTTAATACCTTGCTGTAACAAAAAGTAGGAATATCAATTCCCATATTATTTGCTACTTCAAGTATAGTAGAATCTTCAGAAGCCTGGACATCTATTCCGTTAATCCTTAAGTTAACCATAGTATCTTCCTTTCTCTACTTCAGAAATTTTTTTTGAATAAAATCAGCGAGCTTTTCTATCTCGTTGAATTTAAATAGTGGGATATCTTCATCGGAAATATCATCAGATACTACCCCTATAATATTCTGATCATCTTTATCCAACCTCGGATTCCCAAGCTCACTTCTATATACCTCAATCTTAGGAAAGTTTTCATTTTTATAGCCTTCCACAAGAATTAAGTCAACATTTTTGATATTTTCTAATATCTCTGACAATCCATTGTCTTTATTTATTTTTTTTATTATTATATAATCTTCTTCTGATATAAGAGATACCGATGAAGCTCCTGCTCTTAAATGTCTAGTGCTATCTTTATTCTCTCCTATATCAAAATTACCCCTATGATGTTTTATAGTGGCTATTTCAAGCCCTCTTTCAGTAAAGAGCTTTAAAAGCTTTTCTATGATTGTCGTCTTTCCAGAATTAGAATATCCTGATAAAAGAACTACAGGTATCAAAGTAAATCTCCTCCTTCTAATAGGATGATCTCTACTTCTTCTCCCTTTTTCAAACCAGAATTCGGTGCTTTAATATCTATTAAACAATTGCATACCATCATAGATTGCAATGTCCCTGATTTCTGATCTTTCATTATTGAAACGTAATTCTTTTCATCGCCAATCTCGAAGAGAGCTCTTACTAATCTTCTTCTCTTTGATTTCTTATTGAAATCATTTTTTAAAACAGCCTTTAATCTTTTAATTTCTATATCTCTATATCCTATTAGTTTTTTTATAGCTGGTATAGCTATATAATCGAAACTCACGAATGCAGCTCCTGGATTACCTGATAAACCTATTAATAGCTTATCTTTATAATAAGCGGAGAGCATTGGAGTTCCAGGTTTCATATCGACTCTCTTGAAAAGAATATCTGCTTTTAAATTTTTATATACATCAAAGATGAAATCATAATCCCCAACCGATGCTCCACCAGTAGTAATTATCATATCGACATTATCAATATTTATATCTATAATTTTAGATATTTCATCTATATCGTCAGTGGCTATACCTAAATTAATAGGTTCACAACCAATTTTTCTCAATATAGATGCAAGGGTGTAATAATTGCTATTGAATATCTGTCCAATTGATTTTTTTTCTCCAAGTGAAACAATCTCTTTTCCCGTATTTAGAATTCCAATTCTAGGTCTTTTTACAACTTCGATATTTTCCACACCTAAACTAGCTAGAACTCCAATTATACCGGGGTTTATTTTTTCACCTCTTGAAGCAATCCTATCTCCCGACTTTATATCTTCACCAATACTGACTACATTAGCATTTTCTTTTAAGCTATCAGCGATATAAACATAACCATCATCTTCTCTGACTATTTCTTTTTTTATAACCGTATTATAACCTTCTGGCACTTGTGCACCTGTCATAATTTTAATAGCAGAATCTTTTGTATATTGGCTATTATCAAGATTGCCTGCTTCTATATAATTATTGATTTTAAATGCTTTTTCTACTCCATCTATATCTTCAGTATCTTTGTAATTCAGAGCAAATCCATCTAGGGCAGATTTTCTGAAGTCGGGAACATTGAGAGTCGATTCAAAATCTTTTGAAAGAATCCTACCGAGACTTTCCTCTAAAGATATTGTCTCTGATCCAATTAATTGAACCCTATCTATTAAGGTCTTTCTTGCAAGCTCAACTTCGATATTTTCTATCACCGATATTTTTCCTCCTTAAAAGCCTATGCTCATAAAATAAGTTTTAACGCTATCTATATATAGTATATGGATTGCTTAAAACTTTCCTAGAATAGATTCAATTATGGCATCTTATAATACCATAATTAATTCCTTTATTTTTTTCAAGTATATCGAATTATAAATAATTCTACATACCCCTACTCAATTCTAATTATACTATACTTTGTGAAAAATGTATATTAATTAATTATTTAACAAAAGTTCATTATTTCACTTATAATATTTTTATGATAAGCTCTTATTTATTTTATAATAATATCTTTTTATTTACAATCTCTTTTAATCGATTATATTTTTTACTATTTAAGTATGGATCTTCTTTCATTATATCCATTGTCAAAATCTGAACTTTTGATAGAATATTTAAATCTCTAGGTAGTTTTGCAAGTTTTAATTCTGGCACACCATGTTGTCTTAGTCCGAAGAATTCCCCTGGTCCTCTTAATTCTAAATCTTTTTCTGAAACTATGAAGCCATCATTAGTCTTTTGCATTATCTTTATTCTCTCGGTCGAGATCTGTGATCTGTTTTCTGTTAAAAGAATACAATAGGATTGATACTTTCCTCTTCCTACTCGTCCTCTCAATTGATGCAATTGTGCAAGTCCGAATCTCTCTGAATTCTCTATTACCATTATATTCGCATTAGGTACATCAACCCCTACTTCTATTACTGTAGTCGATACTAAAATATCTATCTCTCTATCTTTGAATCTTATCATTATATCGTCTTTTTCTACACCATTCATTCTCCCATGAAGCATTTCTATTCTAAGAGATTTATAATTCTCTTTTAACTCTTTATAGACTGATTCAACCGATTTTAAATTCATAATATCGCTATCTTCTACGAGAGGGCAGACTACGTATGCTTGTCTTCCGTTTTTAATCTGCTTTTGAACGAAATCATAAATATCTCTTCTAGAATTATATCTCCTACCATATGTCTTTATTTCTTTACGCCCTGGAGGCATTTCATCAATAATCGATATATCAAGATCTCCATATACTATAAGTGCAAGAGTTCTTGGAATAGGTGTTGCTGTCATGACTAGAATATCTGGATTCCTTCCTTTATTAGAAAGTTTAGCTCTTTGATTAACTCCAAATCTATGCTGTTCATCAGTTATTACAAGTCCTAATCTATAAAATTCAATATCGTCTTCAATTACAGCATGTGTCCCTATTACAATATCGATATCTCCTGATTTTATATTCTCAATAGTTCTTTTTTTCTCACTAGCCTTTAAATTGCTAATCAATAAACCTATTTCAATATCATATTTTTCTAATTCTCTTTTCAAACTATTATAATGTTGTCTTGCTAATATCTCTGTTGGTGCCATCATAACACCTTGATATCCGGATTTAATCGTTTTGAGAAGTGAATATACTGCTATAATAGTCTTTCCTGAGCCAACATCTCCTTGTACTAGACGATTCATCTGTCTATCTGATTCCATATCTTTTTCTATTTCTTCAATAACTCTTATCTGTGCATTCGTCAATTTAAATTCTAAACCTGATTTAAATTCTTCAAGATAAGATCTATTTGGAAAAACTATATTAGCGGAATTTGTAATTCTTCTATTCTTTAATATCAACAGACTGAGTTGTAATTCTAATAATTCATTAAAAGCAATCGTATTTCTAGCTTTTATGTAATTCTCTCTATCTTCTGGAAAATGAACTATCTCAATAGCTTTATCTATATCTAATAAATCGTATTCCCTTTTTATTTCAATTGGAATATCTTTTATTTCTTCCCTGTATTTCAGACCTTCTTTTATAAATTTTTTCAATTCAGAATTACTAATCCCTTTAGTTAGACTGTATATCGGATTTATCTTTCCAATACCCGTATTCCCTCCAAGTTTTTTACTGACTATAGGGCTGTTAAATTCTTTTAATAATCCTCTTACTTTAGCTTTACCACTTATATAGATCTCATCACCTATATTGAATTGATTGAACCTATAGTTTTGATTAAAGAAAGTTAAATAAGCAGTATCTGTTCCGTCTTCAACTGCAATTTTAATAATAGACATATTTCTCCTAGGTCTATATATACTTGGCTTAGATTTAACTCTAGCTCTTATACTAACTAATTCATCTTCTCGTATATCTACTATATTTACGAATTTCTTTCTATTTTCATAATTAACTGGGAAATAGTAAATTAGATCTTTAATAGTCTTAATCCCAAGATTATTGAGTAAGCTTTCTTTTTTCTCTCCAATTCCTTTTAAATTCCTAATAGATTTATCTAAAATTTCCAAATAATCACCTCGTAAAAAACTTTAGTAGATATTTTAAAAAAAGAGAATCAAGTAACTAAATCTGTTTTAGCTGCTTGATTCTTTAATCATAGATTTTATAATAAAATATAAATTTTCCTTATAGATAGAATTACTCTACTGCTATAAGATAATGATAGAGTGGCTGACCTCCAAATACCAATTCAATATCTATATCTGGATGGGCTTCTGAAATCTTTTGACAAAGCTCTTCAGCCTCATCTTCAGATACATCTTCTCCATATATTAGAGTTATTATATCAAATTCTTCTCCCATTATCTTCTCTATCGTATTTAGAGTCACATCTTCAACATTTTCACCAATACAAAGTATTTCCTTATCAGATAGGCCAATTATATCGCCTTTTTTTATTTTATCTCCATTTACACTAGTATCTTTTACTGAAAATGTAATCTGTGCCGTTTTAACATTTTCTATAGCTGCCATCATATTCTTGATATTCTCTTCTAAATTCAAATCTGAATTAAAAGCGATTAGTGCCGATATACCAGCTTGAATAGTTTTACTTGGTATTACTTCAACATTTTTATCCGATATCTCCTTAGCTTGTGATGCAGCTAAAATTATATTGCTATTATTAGGTAAAATAATTATATTCTTTGCATTGAGTTCTTCTATTGCCTTTAATATATCTTCTGTACTAGGATTCATAGTCTGTCCACCAGATATTATCTTATCAACTCCGAAATCCTTAAATACTTCATTTATTCCATCTCCAACTGAGACCGATATTATTCCATATTCTAATAATTCTGAATTCATATTATCGTCTGAATTAATCTCATTATCTGAAAAATTATTATGTCTATGTTGATATCTCATATTGTCTATTTTTATATCAATTAATTCACCATATGATAGAGCTCTTTTCAATACTTCACCAGGATTATTCGTATGAATATGCACCTTTATTACATCATCATCTCCTATTACTAAAGTAGAGTCTCCCATATTTTCAATCTTTTCTCTAAATTCATTAGAATCTATCTTAGCTCTATTGATAATGAATTCAGTACAATAGCCGAATTCAATATCTTCTTCTTTTAAAGATGAATTACTAGCTTTCTTCTCTATTCCTAAATCTAAAATCTCTATTTCCTCACCTTTTAATGCTGATAACATCCCTTCTAATATCGTAATATATCCTTTTCCACCAGCATCTACAACTCCAGCCTCTTTTAAAACTGGTAACATATCAGGCGTTCTTTCTAGAGTATTAATTCCTGAATCAATAATTTTTTCCATAAATTTAATTATATCCGTCTCTGTTCTTGATACTTCATAAGCAGCATCTGAACATCCTCTTGATACAGTTAGTATAGTTCCCTCTGTTGGCTTCATAACTGCCCTATAAGCTGTATCAGTTGCTTCTTTTAAAGCATGAGATAATTCTCTTGTATTAATCTCCTTAACTCCATCTAAACCTTTAGCAAAACCTCTGATTATTTGAGATAGTATTACTCCTGAATTTCCTCTTGCTCCCATCAGAGAACCTTTAGACACAGTCTCTAGTATCCTATCTGTATCCTCATATTCATTCTCTACTATCCCACTAACTGCTGATTTCATAGTTAAGGACATATTAGTTCCTGTATCTCCATCGGGCACAGGGTATACATTTAATGCATTTATTATCTCTTTATTGTTTTCTAGAGATTTTGCAGCATATAAAAACATCTTCCTCAACATAAAGCCATCTATCTGTATTAATTCCACTTTCTTGCCTCCTATATAAATATTCAATTGAAATTCTTATTTCTGCACTCTAACACCTTCTACATGTATATTAACTCTCTCAACATACATACCTGTCGCTTCTTCAACTGCATATTTAACTTTTTCTATAATATTCTCCGCAACAGTAGATATGCTAATTCCAAACTGAACTATTATATATAGATCTATAGTTATTCCGTATTCTTCAGTAGATACCTTTACTCCTTTTGTTAAATTCTCCATCTGTAAAAGTGTAGATATTCCGTCTCCTGCACCTTTACTCGCCATTCCAACAAGTCCATAACATTCCATTGCCGCAAGACCTGATATAGTGGCTAAGACATTATCTTCTATTATTATATTTCCTAATTCATTACTATATTTTGCTGGCATAATATTTCGTCACTAAAGTGACTACCTCCTTATAAAATTCTAATATATCTATATATTAACATATATATAGTTGATTAATCTACTTTATAGATATTTTTAAAAAATATTTCTAGTTGAACTACTGATAATCCTATGTTATAATCAAGTGTAATCTTATTTTCCGAGAGTCGGAATAATTGGAGGTGTAATCATGGCTAAAGCATGTTCAGTATGTGGAAAAGGTACTTCTACAGGTAATCAAATAACTTTCTCACATCGTAAAAGCAGAAGAACTTGGAAGCCTAATCTACGTAGAGTAAAAGCTCTAGTTGATGGCTCACCAAAGACAATAAATGTTTGTACTAGATGTTTAAGATCTGGAAAAGTAGAAAGAGCAATATAATGGGCTTCCATAGGAAGCCCCATTTATTTTAATCTCTAGATTTTATAATAAGCAATTTACCTTTTTTTATGGATATCTCTGCTCTATCAGATATTATCTCATTACTAATTCCTATAACAGAATCATCATCCATATCTAATGATTCCGCATTGTATTTAAATCCTTTCAAACTAATTCCTTTGACTTTGCCGCCAAATGGCAATAATGATAGATATTTATAATCATATTCTCTTTGAATCACTATATTATCAGATCCTATTTCGATAATATTATTCGCATCAATTATTCTTCCAAATGCATTATTATTTTTGATTTTTGACAAAAGATTGATATTTGCCAAAGTATGATCTATTCGAGTTCCTGTAGCACCTAATAAGACAATTTCTTTAAAGCCTTTTTCTAAAAGTATATCTATAGCTATCTCAGTATCCGTCTCATCTTTTTCAACAGGTCTTTTTACTATTTCAATAGATTTATTCTCTATTATATCTGTTCCTATACTCTTGTCTATAGAATCAAAATCCCCTACTAATAGATCTGGAGATATTTTCATCTCATCTAATATATTCATTCCGCTGTCGACAGCTACAATATAATAATCCTCTATATATTTTTCTATTATATCCTTATAAGAATTTCCCCCTGATACTACTATTGCTCTTTTCATATCAATCTATTTTTTCCTTAAATTCTGCAATTCTATTAATTATATTATCAGATTTATATACGGCAGAACCTGCTACTAATACATCTGCACCTAAATCTACTAATTCTTTACAATTATCGAGATTTACACCACCGTCAACTTCGATTTCTACATCTAGATTTTTTTCTTTTATGATTTTCGAAAGAAGTTCTATCTTCTTCTTTACCTGTGGTATAAACGATTGTCCTCCAAATCCTGGATTAACCGTCATTATTAAAACCATATCCAAATCGTCTAAAACGTATTCTATATCCGAAATAGGTGTAGATGGATTTAATGAAACACCAGCTTTTTTTCCTGTAGCTTTTATCTGCTGAATATTTCTATGCAAATGTCTGCAAGCTTCCGAATGTACCGTTATAATATCTGCTCCTGCCTCAACAAAATCATCGATATAATTTTCCGGGTTTTCTATCATAAGATGTACATCGAATACTTTCTCTGTATATTTTCTAATCGCCTTTATAATAGGTGGACCAAAAGTTATATTAGGAACGAATCTTCCATCCATAACATCGATATGAATATATTCAGCTTCACTCCTATCTAATAACTTTATCTCCTCTCCTAAAATACTAAAATCAGATGAAAGAATTGATGGTGCAAGTTTTGCCACTAATATCTACTCCTCTCCATAATATTTGTAAGAAAAGCTATATAATTATCGTATCTACTCTTACTTATTTCATTCTTTTCTACAGCTTCTTTAACAGCACATTTAGGCTCTTTATAATGTTTACATCCTGTAAATTTACAATCTTCACTATATTTACCAATCTCTATAAAATACTGATCTAAATTGTATTCATCTATGAAATCCAAATCTAATGAGCTAAAACCTGGGGTATCGAATACAAACCCTCCAAAATCTAATTCAAATAATTCTGAATGCCTAGTTGTATGTCTACCTCTTGAATTCTTCTTACTTATATTACCAGTTTCTAATTCAAATTCTGGTTGTATTGCATTTAAAAGAGTCGATTTACCGACTCCGGAAGGTCCTGCAAATGCAGTAATCTTATCTTTTAAAATCGTCTTCAATCTGTCTATCCCTGTATTCGATTCAACACTTGTTAAAATTATATCGTATCCTGCTTTTAAATATATTTCTTCTAATCTCTTTATCTCATCTTCTTTTACTAAATCAATTTTGTTAAAACAAATTGATATATCTAATTCTTGTGCTTCTGCCTGTATTAAAAACTTATCTAATAACCATAGATTCGGCTTAGGGTCTTTTACAGAAAAAACAATTATAATTCTATCTACATTAGACACTGGTGGTCTTAATAATTGATTTTTTCTTTCTAATATCTCCTCTATATAACCTTCTTTATCCTCTTGATCGCTGATTCTTATCTTTACCTCATCACCAATAAGAGGGGTTTTTCCCTCATTTCTGAAAACCCCTCTTGCTTTACAAATATATATTCCTTTTGAGGTGGCTATATAATAAAAGCCACCTATTCCTTTAATTATTTTTCCTCTTAACATATTCACCTCTAGAAATTCACCCTAGTAGACGATTGTGGTATTCCATCTACGTATAATTCATATACTACAGAACCTTTATCTGAATCACTGAAACTAACAGATACTGAACCACTAGTAGCGTCTACTCCCGATTTATTATATACCTGTGTTCTACTCGTACCTTTAACCTTATATACTGTTACTTCAACAGGCTTAGGAGTTATATTACTCGCACTGATATTTACAGTTTTAGTGCTTTGTCCTCCAGGTTTTTCATTATTATTCTCTTTATCATCTTTATCGTCCTTTTCCTCTTTCTCTTCAGGACCGCTACTTACAGTCATATTTATTGCAGACCATTGTTCAACTGTATTTCCTGCTCTAGTACCCTGATTTATTACTGTTCCTCTTTTTTGACTACTAAATTCATAATTAACTTGTCCTATCGATAATTGAGCACTATTGAGTTGAGCACTTGCCTGATCGAATGATAATCCTATTAGATTAGGTACATCTGAATAATATACTTCCTTACCTTTGCTAATTATTATATTCACTTCAGTATTCTTTTGAACAGAAGTATCTGGTGCTGGATCTTGACTTATTATAAGTCCTGCTTCTACCTCATCATTAAATTCCTCTGTCTGTGCTCCTAATATTAATCCTTGATCTCTTAACATAAGTCTTGCTGTCTCAGAATCTTGTCCTAGGATTGATGGTACATTTATAGGTTGTGGTCCTTGACTCAATACAACTCCTATCTTCTTGCCCTTTTCAATCTTGGTAGCAGCCGGTATATTCTGTCTTAATATCTTACCTTCTGGTTGTTCTTCACTGTATTCTTCTCCTTCAATATCCACTTTCAACTCATCTGTACTTAGCAATTTATTTGCTTCATCTACAGTTAAACCTACAATAGAAGGAACCGGAACTTCTGATTTAAAAATGCCTCCATCGCTATAAATATATATAACTGATGCTGCGATTACAGTTAAAAATGCTAATAAAATAGCAATTGCTGTAGTCTTCTTTCCCGTTCCATCATCATCTTTCTTTTTCTTTTTCTTAGCTTCTAATCTAGCTAATCTCTTCTCTTCTTTTTCTTTTAATTTCGCAGCTTTTAACGCCTCTGCTTCCTTCATCTTTTCTTTTTTTGCTTGCTCTTTACTTCTCTCTTTTACGATTTTATTTCTCTCTTTAATCATATCGTCATTTATCGGAGGTATTATCTGCGTTCTAGAGTCTATCTCATCTGCCGCTTTTATAGACGATGCTAATGTTCCATCTTTCTGATAAGATTTTAAATCAGCTAAAAGAGATTTAATATCTTGATATCTTTCCGAAGAACTCTTTTTCATCGCCTTCATTATTATAAACTCTAACTCCCTAGGTATATCTGGGTTTATCTCTCTAGGAGGTACAGCCTCTTCTTGAATATGCATAATAGCAACGCTTATAGGGCTATCTGCATCGAAAGGAACCTTCCCAGTCATCATCTCATACATAACTACACCAAGAGAATATATATCAGATCTCTTATCTACCATACCTCCTCTTGCTTGTTCAGGTGATAAATAATGAGCAGAACCTAGTACCCCTCCATTATTCGTCATAGTCACACTACTAGTTGCTCTTGCTATTCCAAAATCGGTTACTTTAATTATCCTATCTTCTGTAACCATTATATTATGTGGCTTTATATCTCTATGGACTATGCCATTTTTATGAGCAGCTTCTAATGCCTCTCCTATTGATATAGCCGTATTTACAGTCTCTCTATTATCCAAATGACCATATATATTTATTAAGTCTTTCAATGTTTTCCCATTTATATATTCCATTACAATATAGTTTTTCCCATCCTCTTCTCCAACATCATAGACATTGACGATATTAGGATGAGTAAGTGATGCTGCCGATTGAGCCTCTCTTTTAAATTTAGTCAAAACATCTGCATCATTTTTAAATTGGTCCCTGAGTACTTTCACAGCAACATATCTGTTGAGTAGACGACATTTGGCTTTATAGACTTCTGCCATTCCTCCTCCCCCAACTTTTTCAATGATTTCATATCTATTTCCAAGTACTTTATCTATCATTTGCAATTCACCTACCTAACTTTTTTTCATTATTAAGATTGTTATATTGTCAGGTCCGCCTAAATGATTTACTTCATCAATAAAATCTTCACAAACCTTAGTTAAATCTTTTGTTGTATTTATCTTATCTATAATATAATCTTCATTTAATATACCATGAAATCCATCCGATGATAATAGAATTATATCATCCTTTTTTATCTCAATACTATCTATTTCAACTTCAATATCCTTACTCGTTCCAACTGCTCTAGTTATTATATTTCTCTGAGGATGACTCTTCGCTTCTTCTTTAGTTATACTACCTGATTCGATCAAGGCCTCAACTAAAGAATGATCTATTGTCAATTGTTTTAACACTTTATCTCTTATCAAATATGCTCTACTATCGCCAACATGAGCTATATAAGCAGTATTATTCTTAACTATTATCATGACAATAGTAGTTCCCATAGTTCCATCTTCCATATCTTCTTTAGATAATCTGAATATCTCGTCATTAGCTTTTTCAATCGCCTTATTTATGAACTTAGGAATTAGAAGTTTGCCACTTTTCAATGAATCTAAAGACTCTTTAAACAAATCTATGGTCAAATCTGCAACTAAATTACTTGCAAAGTCTCCACCTCTATGTCCGCCCATACCATCAGCTACAAGATATAGTGATACTTCATCTTCATAATAAGAAAAGGCATCTTGATTTTCTGTCCTTGAGACACCTGTATCCGTGCGTGCACAAACTATCATACAATCACCTCGCCAATTTTTCTCTTTCACTCATAAAGTCAATTCTAAGTTGTCCGCAAGCTGCATTTATATCAGAGCCTAATTCTCTTCTTATTGTAGAGTTTATTCCTCTAGAGTCAAGAATTCTTTTAAACTCTTTTATAGCTCTTAGATTAGACTTAACTTTATCATATTCTTTCACAGTATTTAGAGGTATAAGATTTACATGACAGTTGAATCCTGAAGATATCCTCGCAAGCTCTTCTGCATGCTTCTTTGAGTCGTTTTCTCCACTTATCAATGTGTATTCAAAAGATATCCGTCTTCCAGTCTTTTTTGCATAATAATGACAAGCTTCTATTATGCTCTTAACTGAATACTTATTTGCTGTTGGCATTATCTTCTTTCTCTCAATATTAAATGGATTATGTAAAGATATAGCAAGATTTATAGGCTTTCCTAAATCAGCAAGCTCGTATATCTCCTCAATTAATCCACAAGTAGATAATGTAATATGTCTATAGCTTATATTTTGTCCTTCTTCATCATTTATTATTTCTAAAAATTTCTTTACATTATCATAATTATCGAGCGGCTCACCGCTGCCCATTAAAACAATATTGCTAATTCTTTCATTTAAATCTTTTTGAATACAGTATATTTGATTTAATAACTCTCCTGCTGTAAGATTTCTTACCAATCCTCTTTTAGTAGATGCACAAAAACTACATCCCATCTTACAACCTACCTGTGTAGATATGCAGACTGTATTTCCATGCTTATACTTCATAAAGACAGTTTCAATTATATGACCATCCTCTAATTCAAATAAATACTTCTTCGTATCATCGATTTTTGATTCCAATTTACTTGCAATTTTAAATCTAGATATATAAGCATTCGATTTTAATCTCTCTCTAAATGCTTTAGGCAGATTCTTTAGATCATCTATACTATCTACCATATTCTTATGTAATGATCTATAGATTTGCTTTGCCCTATATCTCTTTTCACCCAATTCAGTTACTAAGGAAGTGAGTTCATTTAAATCTAATGATTTTAAGTCTTCCATAATCTCTCCTCCCAAAAGAATATTATATCATATTTATACGTTTTTTTAAGACTTCTGTAGTTTTGTAATAAAAAAGCCATTTATACCGTGTATATTGGGGAAAAATTGTAATATTCCACTCTTCGATTCCTCATATATATTAGTGTTTCTGAATTTTTTACTAAAATCTACAAGTTTAAAATTTTTATTCTCTTTTAAAAACCTTTCTATAATCTTTGTATTTTCACGCTCATTTATACTACAAGTACTATAGACTAAAATACCTTCTCTTCTTAAGTATTTAGAAGCATTTTCTATTATCTTATATTGTAGTTTTACTAATTCTTCTAAATCCTTTTCGCTTTTAAAATACTTTATCTCTGGCTTATTCTTTATAAGTCCTAATGCAGAACAAGGCGCATCTAATAATACCTTATCCCAAGATTCAAAATCTTCTTCTCTATAGATTGAAGCATCTTTCTTTGATAATTCAGCTATTGTGATGCCTAGTCTATTCAATTTTTTATCGATTAAACTAATCTTCCTATCCTTTATATCTCTAGCTGAAATCAGCCCTTTATTCTCCATCTTATCTCCTATTAAGGCCGTTTTTCCACCAGGTGCTGCACATATATCTAAAACCCTCTCATGCGATTTAGGATCTAGAACTTCTACAGCTATAGTCGAGGTGATATCTTGTATATCTATATATCCTCTTTCATATATATCTTTTTCTAATATTCCTGAAGGGTTTTTTATCTTAAAAGAATAATCTAAATAATCTGATTCATAGAATTCATAATCGTATTCCTTTAATTTCGTTTTGACTTTATCTATATCACTTTTAAATTTATTCACTCTTATATTCATATAGTGTTTTCTATTATTTGCAATGCATATCTCTTCTGTGAATTCAATCCCATAATCATTAACCCATAGCTTTATCAGCCAAAGAGGATATGAATATCTTATAGATAAATATTTTTCATAATCATTTTTATCTATTTTGGGAAGTCTATTTTTATTTCTAGCTATATTTCTCAATACTCCATTTGCAAATTTCTTTGCTCCTGAATTAGAATATTTTCCGACTAGTTTAACTGCTTCATCAATTGCAGCAAAATCTGGTGTCTTATCCATTTCTAAAATTTGATATATAGTGATCAATATTATAAATTTATTGTCTAATTCTATTTTATTTAATTTAATCTTAGAGAATTTAGATAATAACCATTCATAATAATATAAATTTTCTAAACTACCATAGAATATCTCTCTAAAAAAAGTCTTATCTCGACTTTCTAAATTCTTACTATATTCATTGGCAACTATATTCGAATACCTCTTAGAAATGAGCACTTCTTTTAAAGCTTTAAATGCTATTTCTCTTATATTTCTCATGACTATTTACTCTCTTTCATAATATTCATATATAGAATATTATAGCATATTTTTATATATGAAAAAATAAAAGCAAGGCTGTAAATCTTATACCTTGCTTCTGTTTTAAATATATATTTAATCTCTTCTCATACCCATAAATCTAATTAAATTACCAAGTGAAGCTAATGCTGCTGCAATATAAGTTAGAGCCGCTGCTCCTAAAACCTTTTTAACTGGAGCAATTTCATCTGGTAAAAGTAGCCCTGATTCTAATTCTTTTATCGCTCTATTACTAGCATCGAATTCTACTGGCAATGTTATTATTTGAAAAATCACAGTTACTGCAAATACTAATATTCCTAAATCGAATAATCCCGAATATCCCATGAATAATCCGAGAAGTATTAAAGGAAATGCGGCTCTAGAACTTATAGAGACTATTGGAAATATACTATTTCTAATATGAAGAGGTGCATAATCCTTTTGATCTTGAATTGCATGTCCTACTTCATGTGCTGCAACTCCTATTGCCGCTATTGAACTGCTTGCATATACTGATTCAGAAAGTCTTAATACTTTGTTTTTAGGATCATAATGATCTGTCAATTGTCCTCTTACCATTTCTATTGGTATATTACTCATATTATGTCTATCTAATAGTATTCTCGCAGCCTGATAGCCTGTAATGCCTTTTTTAGAATATACTTTACTATAGGAATTAAATGTGGATTTTATCTTAGATTGAGAATATACTGTCAATATCATCGCTAGCACTATGACAATCCATCCAATTGAATAGTAATCTAACATAATATCACCCTTTCTTAAATAGAGGATTAATCTAAGATTATTTTTTCAATCTCATTTCCTCTTAAATATTCTTCTACTTTCATTGATTTTTTCCCAGGAAATTGTATTTCTTTTAAGCTTATACATCCCTCTCCTGTCTGTACTAGAATACCATTATCATCAATTTCTATTATACTGCCTGGTTCTGAACTAGTCTGCCTATTTGAAAGCTCAGCTTTTTTTACCTTTACATTCTCCCCATAGTAGAAGAAATATGAACCTGGCCAAGGTTGTGTTCCTCTTATCAGATTATATATATCTATATTTGGTTTTTTCCAATCTATTCTTCCAAGAGATTTATCCATCATAGGTGCATATGAAGAATTTTCATCATCTTGCTTTTTTGCTGATAGATTTTCAATATTTTCAAGAGTGTCAATTAGTAATTTAGCTCCATCAATCATCAGTATATCGTGCAATTGCCCAGCATTCATCTGATCATCTATATCTATTTCAGATCTATTCAGAACATCCCCTGTATCTAATCCTTTATCCATTTTCATTATTGAATTTCCACTTATATCTTCTCCATTTATTATAGCCCAATTTATTGGTGCTGCTCCTCTGTATTTAGGAAGAATAGAAGCGTGTACATTCAGACATCCGTATTTTGGAAGACTGAGTATATCCTCTCTCAATATCTGTCCATAAGCTACTACTATAATTATATCTGGATTAATCGATCTTAGTTTTTCTAAACTCTCCAAACTATTCACATCGTCTGGCTGATAAACTTCTAATCCAAATTCTAATGCTTTCTCCTTAACAGGAGTAAATTGCATCTTCTTCCCTCTGCCTCTTTTTTTATCTTTTTGAGTTATGACTAAATTGATATCATATCCTCTTTTAATAATCTCTTCTAAAGAAGCTACAGCAAAATCGGGTGTCCCCATAAAAACAATTTTCATCTTATCATCCAATCTTTTCATCATCTATTATTTTATCTATATAGAGCACTCCATCTAAATGATCTATTTCATGGCAAAAAACTCTAGCTAATAGATCATTAGCTTCCACTCTTTTCTCATTACCATCTTTATCTAAATACTCAACTATTATACTCTTAGGCCTACAAACATTTCCACTCTTACCTGGCACAGAAAGGCATCCTTCCTCATCAACCTCCTCACCACTAGATTCTACAATCTTAGGATTTATTCCTACAATAGGACCTTCCCCAATATCTATTACAATTACTCTCTTTAAAACTCCTACCTGTGGTGCAGCTAAACCAACACCTTCAGCATCTTTCATTGTATCTATCATATCTTCTATTAAGATCTTTATTCTATCATCTATATTTTCTATAACTCTGCTCTTTTTTCTTAAAAGTGGATCGCCCTCAATTCTTATCTGTCTAATAGCCATTAAAACACCTCCAATATCATAATATAAATCTTGGATTTACATCTACACTTATTATTATATCAGAATTCTTATTAAGTTCATCATCTATACAATATTTCCTGACTATTTCTTTTATTCTCTTTTTATTCTTTTTATCATATTTTATCAGTATTTTAAATCTATACCTATTTCTAACCCTATATATAGATGCATTATTTGCATTAGATATATTTATATCTTCAGAATTAGAATCATTTAAATAAGCAGTTTTTAAATTATTCGATAGATTTCTCGCTATTCTAAAACTCTTATCTTCATCTTCACCACTAACAGTTATATCTATCAATTCACAGTATGGGGGATATCTATAGGACTGTCTTAATCTTATCTCATCATAGAAAAACCTATTATAATCTGCCTCAATAGAAGCTTTTATCGCATAATTTTCTGGTTCATAAGTTTGAACTATGACCTCACCTTTCTTATCGCTTCTACCAGCTCTTCCCGATACCTGAGTTATCAATTGAAATGTCTTTTCTGCCGATGAGAAATCTGGTATATTCAGACTTATATCTGCCATTATAATACCTACTAAAGTTATATTTGGATAATCAAGACCTTTGCTTATCATCTGCGTTCCTATTAATATATCTACTTCATTTCTTTCAATTTTTCTAAGAGCTTCTTCATAGCTATTCTTTCTTTGCATTGTATCCGTATCCATTCTAATCACTCTAGCACTAGGAAAAGCTTTCTTTACTTCTATTTCAACTCTTTGAGTTCCTATTCCCATACTTCTTATATATTTACTCTGACATTCTGGACATAATCTAGGTATTCTCTTAGTCTCCCCACAATAATGACATAATAGTCTATTTTTATCCCCATGAAGTGTCATCGATATATCACAATTATCACATTCTACAACATAGCCACATTTTCGGCATTTAACTGCTTTAGCAAAGCCTCTGCTATTTAAAAATAATATCGATTGTTCTTTTCTCTTCAATCTATTAGATATCTCTTTAAATAGCTTTTTACTGAATATAGATGTATTTCCACTATCTAATTCTTCCCTCATATCTACTATTTCTACATCTGGCATACATATATTACTGACTCTATTCTTTAATTCTAATAACTTCATATCTTTATTTACGACCATAAAATAGTCATTTATCGAAGGTGTAGCTGAGCCTAAAAGCAATTTACAATCATATATCTCTGCCATTTTCTTGGCTAATTCTATACTATCGTATCTAGGATTCGTTTCCGATTTATAAGTATTTTCATGTTCCTCATCTATTATAATTATCCCAATATCCTTAAATGGAGCAAAGATTGCCGATCTAGTTCCTATTACTATATTTACATCTCCATTCTTCATCTTTCTCCATTCATCATATCTCTCAGAGATTGAAAGCTTACTATGATAGACTGCAACTTTATTTCCAAATCTTCCGATGAATCTATCCATCATCTGTGGAGTCAATGATATCTCTGGAACTAATACTATGGCATTCTTATCCTCTTTAAGATTTTTTTCAATTAATTGTAAGTATATTTCCGTCTTACCACTACCTGTTACTCCTTTTAATAGAAAATACCTCTGATCGGATTCTATGAATTTATCAAAGACTTCTCTTTGTTCATAATTTAGACTATGCTTTTTATAGTCTTTAATATTTCTATTCAATATATCTCTATAAATCTCTTCTTCTCTAATCTCTATGAACTTTTTCTCTACTAGAGCTTTAATAGATGAGTTATTAATTGATATTTTCTTTCTAATCTCATCTAATATCAATCCATCTTCTTGATTAGCTAAAAATCTAATTATTTCTCTTTGCTTATTAGCTCTTTTAGGTAGAAGATATAGAGCATCTTCTATTTCATCAAATTTTTTATATACTCTCTTAATATATTTCTTATTAGCTTTTTGTTCATAATCTTCTTCAATCGAGATATTGCCTTTATCTAGAAGATAATTAACCTCTCTTTTTACTATTTCTTTTCCAAATTTTTTCTCTAAATACTTTAAACTGACCTTCTTTTTTTCATTAAGATATGAATAGAGTTCTTTATCCTGATCTATTTTCTGCTTTAAAATAATATATTTATTTATCCTAAGATTTAAACCTCTCGGAATCATTGTTCTAATCACATCTATATATCTACATATATATTCTTCTCTAATCCATTCTAATAATTCTAATTGCTTTTCATTTAAACTTGGCTCTTTTTCTAAAAAGTATTCAATCATCTTTATCCTATACATATTCTCTTCTTCTGTTAAAGATTCTTTTATGCCAATTATCAAACCTTCTATTAGCCTATTTCCTTTTCCAAAGGGGACTAAGACTCTTATTCCCTTTTTCGCTATAGATTTAAATTCTTTAGGTATCTCATATGTGAATGGTCTATCGAGATTTATATTAGTATTATCAGTTATTATCTTTGCATATAGTTTAGACAAAAAATCAATCCCTTTATAAAAAAATAGAGAGCTTAAAATAAGCTCCTCAATTATCATAATTTATATTATACTAGATTATATTCAATATATTATCTAAAATCTTATCTGCCAACACAGATTTACTCACTTTATTTATCTCTTCAATAACTCCAGACTTTCCAATTATCTTAGCCGAATTATAATCAGATTTAAACCCTATATCTTTACGCTTTACATCGTTTGCAATTATAAGATCTAAATTCTTTTCTTTAAGTTTTTTAATTGCATTATCCTCTAAATTCTCAGTTTCGGCTGCAAAACCTATAAGTTTTTGATTATTTTTTCTCTCTCCAAAATATTTCAATATATCTATATTTCTCGTAAACTCTAAAACTAAATCGTCTTCTGATTTCTTTATCTTTTCTTCTGAATAGTTTTTGAATTTATAATCTAATGGTGCTGCAGCTTTTATTATAATATCAATATCTTCAAACCTCTTATCTATTTCATTGAAAATATCTTCTGTAGTCTCAATATCAACAATCTCCACTCCTGAAATTAAATCAAGATTGACCGGCCCTGATATCAGTACTACTTTAGCACCTCTATTCTTCAATGCTCTTGCTATCTCATATCCCATCTTTCCACTAGAATTATTAGTCAAATATCTTACCGGATCTAATCTCTCAATAGTAGGTCCAGCCGTTACTATTACTTTTTTATCGATAAAATCCTTCTCTATATTAGATATGAAATAAGACTCTATATATTCTACTATTTTTTCAGGAGATTCTAATTTGCCTTCTCCGATATCTCCACAGGCCAATCTTCCTGATACTGGCAATATGAAATCGTAGTTTAATTCTTCTAATTTTCTCATATTTTCTTTAAATATAATATTATTATACATATTCGTATTCATAGCAGGAGCGAATACTATTTTAGCTTTCGTAGCCATTATAGTAGTAGTCAATAGATCATCTGCAATCCCGTTAGCAATCTTACCAATTATATTTGCCGTTGCTGGTGCTATTAAGAATAAATCCGCTTCTTTTGCAATCTCTACATGTTCGACATCCCATGATATGAGATCTGAAAACATCGATCTTGCAACAAAGTTTTGAGAAATCGTTTGAAATGTAAGAGGGGTTACAAATTCTTCAGCCGATTTTGTCATTATAACTTTCACATCGGCTCCTTTTTTCTTAAGTCTGCTAATTATATCAGGAGATTTATAAGCAGCTATTCCACCAGTAACTCCTAATACAATCTTTTTTCCTCTTAACAATTCTGCACCTCCATTATTCAGATATTTCTAATTCTTCTTTGTCTTCTTCTAAATTCATTTCTACAGAATTTTTCAATGCCTCTATCTCTTCTTTATCCATATTATGAAAATCGTATAATCCCTCTGTCAGCTCTTTAAGCGCTATCGATATAGCTTTTTGTTCTTCATCTGGTTCAATCAAAGGAGAATCCCCTTCTAATATCTGTCTAGCCCTCTTTGATATTACTGTTACAAAACTATACTTACTATCTATATGCTTTAATATTTCTTCATTTGATAAGTTTATCATCTAAAACACCTCATTCTCTCGTATTCTAATCATAATCCTTCTATGAAATTTT